>CAZYRQ010000461.1:0-2134 GCA_964649455.1 uncultured Lentisphaerales bacterium | reverse complement strand
AGCACCGTCATCCGCATCCCGGCCAACTTCCCGCCGGTGCCCTCCTCCGCGCGCACCCTCTCCGGACTCGGCACGCCCGACATCCACGGCGCCTACGGCATCTTCACCCGCTTCACCGACCGCATCGGCGAGCGCTCGCGCGACCTCTCCGGCGGACGGATCGAGCGCGTCCGGGTGCGCGACAACCTCGTCGAGGCGCGCCTGCCCGGGCCCGTCAACACCTTCGACACCCGCGGCACGCGCGTCGACATCCCCTTCACCGTCGCGCTCGATCCCGTCCACCGCTCCGCGCGCATCCGCATCCAGTCGCACGACTTCGTCCTCGGCCAGGGCGGCTGGAGCGGCTGGATCCCGCTGCGCTTCGAGATGGTGCCGCACGTGAGCGGAGCCGACGGCATCTGCCGCTTCTACCTGCGGAGCGCCCGCGACGCCTTCGACCTCTACGTCACCCCCGTCAACATCGATCCCGCCAATCCCGTGCTGCCGGTCTCCTCGCCGGCGGACTTCAGCGCCGCGCTCGTCCGCCGCGCCGGCCGCTTCTATACGCAGGGCATGGCCGAGGACACGAGCGCCCTCTCCGCCGGGGCCCTCGACGATGCCGAGTTCCGCGCCCAGGCGACGGACGTCCTGCGCGAGAGCCAGCGGCTCTACGCCTCCGAGCTGCCGCGCTTCCGCGAGGGGCTCTTCTTCTTCTACTTCTCCAGCCTCGACCAGAACTCGCACGCCTTCTGGCGCACGGTCGATCCGGGCCACCCGCTCCACGACCCGGCCCTCGACGCCGCGCACGGCGACTTCCTGCCCTGGCTCTACACCGAGATGGACCGGGCGCTGGGCGAGGCGCTGGCGGCGTGCGACGACGAGACGCTGCTGCTGGCGATCTCCGACCACGGCTTCGGCAGTTTCCGCCGCCAGTTCAATCTCAACACCTGGCTGCTGGAGAACGGTTTTGCCCGCCTGCAGCCGGGCGCGGCGCGCGAGTCGGAGTACTTCGGCGCCATCCGCTGGGGCGAAACGCAGGCCTACGGGCTCGGAATCAACAGCCTCTATCTCAACCTGGCGGGGCGCGAGCCGGAGGGCTGCGTCCGGGCGGACGGGAAGCGCGCGTTGCAGGAACAGCTCCGCGAGCGGCTGCTGGCGGCGGTCGATCCCGAGACCGGCGCGCGCCCGGTCCACGGCGTCTACCTTCCCGAGGAGATCTACACCGGCGCCGAGGTGAAGCACGCGCCCGACCTGGTCATCGGCTACGCCCCGAACTACCGGGCCTCGTGGGACACGATCCTGGGGAAGTATCCGGCGCAGGTCTATCTCGACAACCGCGATCCCTGGAGCGGCGACCACTGCATCGATGCCGCCTTCATGTCGGGCGTGCTCTTCAGCAACCGCCGCCTCGCCGCCGGGACCCCGGGCCTCGACACCCTCGCCCCGCGGATCATCGAGTGGCTGGCGGGATGAGAGGGGGAGGTGTCGAGAGAGTCGATGGAATCGATGGAATCGGTTCTCTCGATTCTCTCGACTCCATCGATTCCCTCGATCCCCTCTCTTTCTCCCCGATCGCCCTGACGCCACGGCAGTTGGGGTAGGCCGTGCAGCCCCAGAATGGAACGCCCGCGTTCTTGCCGTTCTTGGCGACGCGGCGTGCCATGGGCTGGCCGCACTCGGGGCAGGCGGGCGCGCCGTCCTGTTGCGCCCGCGCCTGAACCCGGATGCCGGCGAGCTTCTCGCGGAAGCCACCCGCTTCCTTGAACGACTCGCCCTGTGACTCCATCTGGTGGTTGAGCATGTTGATCACCCGCGCGGTCAGGATCAGCAACGCGTTGGCCATGGTCACGTCGTCATCGGACTGCAGCCACGGGTCGAATTTCCGCTTTTGATCGAGAATGTGCTGGCAGGCGTCGTGCAGCAGGTCATCGCCGTAGTTCGGCGGATCCAGCCGCACGGCATAGACCGCCTGTGCCTCGGGGCCGGCCTTGGGCCACGGCGCCCGTTCCTGCTGCAGCAGCCAGTTCAGGTAGTCGCCCGCCAGTTCGGCGAGGCTCGCCCGCGCCACGTCGGTGAGCTTCATCTCGGTTTCGCGCGAAGTGGCGTGGCGCGCCGACCCCTCGGCATTGTTGGCGCAACCCGACCGGGCCGCCTG
>CAZYRQ010000460.1:0-2144 GCA_964649455.1 uncultured Lentisphaerales bacterium | reverse complement strand
CGCGACTATCCGATGCGCCGCGAGTTCACCGCGACCCGCGTCAATCTGCTCCATGCCACGCCGGACCAGATCAGCCTGGCAACCGCGCTCGGGTTCCAGGCCGGGCGGTAGGGTTAAGAATGCCAGAGTCCAGGGTTCGGCGGGTCAAGCCCTTTGTCGCGAGCTTTGTCGTAAACTGTGTCGATCGGCATGACACCGCTCCATGCGCATGGCAAACCCATCGTTGCCGGGTTGCCTCAGCATCCTCTTCATCCGCATTTCACCCGCTTCTCATGCCCTTACCGCGCCCTTCCGTGCCCAACCCGATGTTTGCATTCCCGACCGTTCGCCGCTACAATACGCGCCCAACAGCCTCGATCCTCGATCTCGGAACGCCATTGAAGGGACGACACCATGCAGACCGCCGCTCGCCGCACCGTCATGTTCAATCTCCCCTGGGATGACGCCCCCATAGACCTCCGCCACCTGTTCGCGGACGAGAAGCCCGCGGGCCGGCACGGCTTCCTGGACTGCCGCGACAACAAGATGGTGTTCGAAGACGGCACCGAGGCGCGCTTCTGGGGGACAAACTTCAACAGCGTGGCCAACTTCCCCTCGCACAGCTACAGCGAGAAGGTGGCCCGGCGGCTCGCCAAGTTCGGCGTCAACCTCGTGCGTTTCCATCAGCTCGACGGCGACTGGTCGACGCCCAACATCTTCCAGTTCACCAAGGGCGCGCGCCTCGACCACACGCGGCAGCTTGATCCCGAGAGCATGGACCGGCTCGACTACCTGATCCACTGCCTGAAGGAGGAGGGCATCTATGTCTATCTCGACATGCTGACCTACCGCCGCTTCCGGAGCGGCGACGGCGTGGCCGAACCCGAGAAGCTGCGCCCGGCGGCGCGGCCCTACTCGAACTTCGACCCGCGCCTGATCGATCTGCAGAAGGAGTTCTGCACCCAGATCTGGACGCATGTCAACCCTTACACGGGCCTCGCCTACAAGGATGACCCCGCCATCGCACTGTCGGAGATCGCCAACGAGAACGAGATGTTCGGCGAGCTGGACGGGATGATCGAACCCTACCGCACGCAGCTCGAGACGCGCTACCTGGCCTGGCGCCGTGATCGGAAGCTGCCCGCGCCGACACTGCCCGTCGACTTCAAAATTTTCGACGCGGATCTGCTGGCGTTCGTCGTCGAGACGATGAAGGCCTACTACACGGAGATGTACCAGCACCTGCAGGGACTCGGCGTGCGGATTCCCGTCACCGGCACCAACTGGGCGGTGGGCGGCGCCGCCTCGCTGGAGGCCCAGCGCCAGTTCCCCTTCATGGACAGCCACACCTACTTCTACAACTGGGGCTGGAAGCCCTACGAGAAGCGGGTGATGACCGAGTCGATGCTCGGTCGGCCCGAGCCCTGGTATGCCGCCCTCTCCATGATGCGCGTGCTGGACCGCCCCTTCTTCGTCTCCGAATGGGACCATCCCTGGCCCAACGAGTGGCGCGCCGAGAGCGTGCTGAACCTGGCGGCCGTGTCGGCGCTGCAAGGCTGGACGGGCACCGCGATCCACACCTACCGCTACGACTGCCGCGAAATTTCCGACATGATCGCCCTGCCGGTGACCAGCGACGCGCTGGCGGGCGTCCCCTACCGCGGCGGGGTCTTCGACACCTTCAACGATCCAGCCAAATTCGGCCTTTTCTACCACGCGGCCCTCATCCTGCGCCGCGGCGATGTGAAGGAGTCGGCCCAGGCTGCGGAGGTGGCGCTGCCCGGCCTGCGGCTGGCCGACCATACCGGCAAGGCCGACAATCAGGGCCTGCTCGGGAGCTGGTGCTGCACGGCGCTCCACGGCGCTGCGGAAACCAGCAAGATCGGCATGCGCCTGCCCGGCGCACCCGAGAACGCGCCGCGGCAACTGAAGATCGACGAGCG
Organism: uncultured Lentisphaerales bacterium; assembly: GCA_964649455.1. Taxonomy (GTDB): domain Bacteria; phylum Verrucomicrobiota; class Kiritimatiellia; order RFP12; family JAAYLN01; genus JAAYLN01. The sequence continues at coordinate 222 of CAZYRQ010000460.1, read as the reverse complement.
GGTTGTGCCCGAGACGGCCACGGAACTCCGCTCCGACACGGGCGAACTCTACCGCAATATCGAGGCGCGCTACGCCACGATCGACACGCCCCGCACCAAGGCGGCCTACGGGTTCCTGGGCAGCGCGGGGACGATCACGCTCCAGGGCCTGCGCATTCGCTGCCGGTCCGATTTCGCGGTCATCGTCCTCAGCTCGCTGACCGACGCGCCGCTGGCGTCGAG
>CAZYRQ010000459.1:0-2158 GCA_964649455.1 uncultured Lentisphaerales bacterium | reverse complement strand
TCGACCCCGCGCTCGTAGGTCCGCATCTGGATGCGGTTGGACGGGCAGTACTTGACGAAGTCCACGTTCGTCCCGTGCGGCGCGAAGGCGGCGTGCTGGCGGATCAGGCTGCCGTAGTGGACGACGTCCAGCGACGCCAGGTCGGCGACGGGCACGACGAAGTGGGGCACCCCCACCGTGATCGCATGGCCCTCGAAGCTGCGGCCGTCGACCTCCACGGCCAGATCATAGCGGCGCCCGGCGGGCTCGGGCATCCAGAGCTTGACGCCCGCCGCCTGGATCTCGGCGTCGACGAGCCCGGCCAGCGTCTCCATGGTCATCGACTTGCCGGCGGCGCCGAGCCGGTGGGCGAAGGCCGCGCTGCACCGGGCGCCGTTGCCGCAGAGCTCGACCTCCGTGCCGTCGGGATTGAGGAAGCGCATCCGGAAGTCGGCGCGGTCCGAGGGCTGGATGAGGATGATGCCCTCGCAGCCGACCCCGAGCCGCCGGGTGGCGAGGGCCGCCATGCGCAGGTAGTCCTGCCAGGGCACCGTCAGGCCGCGGTCGTCGATCATCACGAAATCGTTGCCCGCGCCGTGCATCTTGGTGAAGGAGATCGTCATGGCTGGAAGATCCTCCGGAGCCAATCCTGCGCATCGAGGGTGTTCTTGTCGCGCGCGGGATCGATGGCCACGCCCTGCTGCAGATCCGTCAGGTCGGCCAGCACCCGCAGGGCCGCGTCAAGGACGACATCGTCCTGATCCGCCTGGCGCCGGCGCCGGGAGGGAGCAGGCGACTCCGGCGCCGCCTCCCCGTCCTCGTCCGCCTCCTGGGCGCGCTGGATCTCGCGTTCGGCGGCATACTGACGGAAGCGGGTCGCGTAGTCCAGCGGCAGCGTCGTCTTCTGGCTGACGTCGCGGACATGCTCGACGGTGCGCAGGTGCCGCTGATAGCGCTCGTCCGCCGTCAGCCGGGCCAAGGCGTTCGTGGCGAGCCGGGGAATCAGCGGCTGCAGGTCGTAGACCGGGCTGTAGTCGGCGGCCGGAATCCGGGTCCAGGGCATGGCGTTGGGCAGCTTGTCCTCGCCCAGATCCATGTGCTCGAGCACGGAGGGCAGCACCAGGTCCGGCTCGACGCCGCGGAGCTGGGTGGAGCCGCCCGAGATGCGGTAGTAGTTGGCGCAGGTGATCTTCATCGAGCCGAGGCGCGGGTCGCTGTTGGAGAGTGGGATGATGGTCTGGACGGAGCCCTTGCCGTGCGTGCGCGAGTCGCCGAGGACCACCGCGCGCCCGTAGTCCTGGAGCGCGGCCGCGACGATCTCCGAGGCCGAGGCGCTGACCCGGTTGACCAGCACGACCATGGGCTTGCGGAAGGTGACGGCGGGATCGCGGTCGGTATGCACCAGGATCTTGCGGCCCTCGCGCTGCTGCACGACGGGGCCCAGCCGGATGAAGCGACCCGTCAGGTCGACCGCCTCGCGGAGCGAGCCCCCGCCGTTGCCGCGCAGGTCGAGCACCAGGCCCTCGATCTCGTCGTTCATCGCCGTGATGATGCGGGCGATGTCGAGCGTGCAGCTCCGGAAGCCGGGATCGCGGGGATTGCTGGTCATCGAGCCGTAGAAGGTGGGCAGCTTGACGACGCCGAAGGCGCGCGCCGTGCCGTTGGTCCACGCCACGCGGGCAACGTGTCCGGTGGCGGCCTGCTCCTCGAGCTTGACGTCGTCGCGGATCAGGTCGACGAGGCGCGTGCTGCCGCCGCCGGGATCGGAGGCGCTGATCACCTGGAGAATGACGCGCGAGCCCTTCCGGCCGCGGATCTTGCGGACGATCTTGTTCAACGGCAGGTGGAGCACGTCCTCGACCGGAGCCTGATCCTGGCCGACACCGATGATCTTGTCGCCGGGAACGAGGCGGATCTCCCGCTCGTCGCGCGCGGCCGGGCCGCCGGGAATGATCTCCATGATCTTGGCGGCGCCGTCCTCCGGCGAGAGCAGCGCACCGATGCCGGAGAGCGAGAGGTTCATGTCGATCGCGAAATCCTCCACGGCCGTGGGCGGCATGTAGGCCGTGTGGGGATCGTAGGCGGACGCCAGCGCGCCGAGGAACCGCTCGAGCACCCATTCGGCGTCGCTGTCGTCGATGACGATGCGGAACTGCTGGTAGCGCTTGCTGACGAAGCC
>CAZYRQ010000458.1:0-2169 GCA_964649455.1 uncultured Lentisphaerales bacterium | reverse complement strand
CGCCTTCCGCCTGGTCCGCACCGGGGGCTGGCGCGCGGCCAAGGGCCGCGTGCGCCTCGCCTTCGCCGCGCGCACGGCGGCCGACGGCGACTGGCGCCAGGCGCGCTTCCGCCTGCCCGTGCTGCCGGTCCGCCCTGTCGCCGTCACGGCCGACCGTCCCGGCCTCGAGATCCGCTTCCCCGGCGGCCGCGGTCTGCAGCGGCAGCCGGGGGCGGACGGGCGCGACACCGTCGCGGTCCACCTCGACACGAACCCCCTCTTCGAGGTCTTCTGGAAGCCGGAAATCCGCCGGGAGGCCTCCGAGCTGGTCGCCACGTGCGACCTCAACACGGTCGTCACGGCCAGTCCCGGCCTGCTGCGGTTCGACTCGATCTACGCCTACCGCATCGCGCAGGGCCAGATGGGCGAGCTGAGCTTCGCCCTGCCGGACGTCAACATCCTGCAGGTCACGGGGAGCGACATCCAGGACTGGCGCCTCGACCGCGCCGATCCCGCCGCGCCCCGCCTGCGCGTCACGCTGGGGCGTCCGCAGCGCGGGGACTACGTCCTGCAGGTCGAGTACGACCGCCCCCTGCCGGCCTTTCCCTGCACGCTGGAGCTGCCGGTGCTCGCGCCGCAGGGCGTGATCCGCGCCGGCGGGCAGTTGCTGCTCGGGACGGACAGCGCCGTCAAGCTGCAGGTCGCCGGGGCGAGCGGCATCACCCAGATCGACCAGGCCGCCTTCGCGCGGCCGGCGTCGCTGCGCGACGGCCACGCGCGCGCGTTGCCGACCCGCAGCGTCTTCACCTACCAGCACGCCGCGCTGCCCTACGCGCTGACGCTGAGCGCGGATCACGTCGTCCCCGCGCTGAGCGCGGAGATCGACCTGCTGGTCAACGCCGCCGAGGGACAACTGGCGTTCGACGCCGCCATCCGTCTCGACGTGCGCGACGCGCCGGTGCGCGAGGTGAAGCTGGTGACGGACGCCGATCCGCGCTGGACGCTGATCGGCGTGACCGGCAAGCCGGTCATCGAGAGCGACGTGGATGTCCGGACGGACGGCAGCCGGCGCGAGATCGTCGTGCCGTTCCGCCAGCCGGTCGAGGGCCAGACGGTGCTGAACCTGCGGATGGAGCTGCCGCTGGGTCTGGCGCGCGACGCCTTCGCGGTGCCGTCGGTATCGCTGCCCGAGGCGCGCACGCAGCGCGGCTGCATCGTGGCGGCGGCCGAGCGCGGCATCCGCCTCGTGCCGCGCGCCGCCGAAAACCTGCGCGACGTGCATACCGCCTCGACGCCCTTCCGCGCCGAGGGGGCGCAGCTCGCCTACCGCTTCCGCGAGCCGGGCTGGAAACTGGATCTGGCGCTCGAATGGGCGCAGTCGGCCATCCACACCGAAATCTTCCACCTGCTGTCGCTCGGCGCGGGCGTGGTCTACGTCTCGGCGGCGGTCAATTGCCACATCAGCGGCGCGCCCGTGCAGACGCTCGCCTTCCGCATTCCCGACGCGGGCGAGAGCCTGGAGATCGTCGGCGCGGGGATCGACAACTGGTCGCGCAGCAACGACCTCTGCCGCGTGCAGCTCGCCACCCGCACGCTGGGCGACGCAACCCTGCTGATCACCTACGACCAGCCGCTGGGCTACGACGGCGCGGAGTTGCGGATCGGGGGGATCGAGGCGGTCGACACCGCCAGCGAGATGGGCTTCATGGCCGTGTCCTCCGCCGCCGGCCTGCGGCTCGAGGAGACCGGCCCCCTGCCGCCCGCCCTGATCCGCATCCCGCGCGACGAGTTGCCGGCCGGCTACGTCGCCACCGTCACCGCCCCGCTCCTCGCCGTCTACAAGTACACGCGCCGTCCGCACGCCGCCACGCTGCGGGTCACTGCCCTCGAGACCCAGCGGCCAATCGACCAGGTCGTCGACTACCTCGCGCTAACCTCGCGCATCGGGCGCGACGGCGAGTCGGTCACCCACGCGACCTGCCACGTCAAGAACGCCTCGCGCCAGTACCTCGAGGCGCGCCTGCCCGCCGGCGCCGCGCTCTGGCGCGTGCGCCAGGGGACGGAGGCCGACGCGCGCGACCTGCCCGCCCAGCAGGACGGCGAACGCCTGCTGATCCCGGTGGCGCGGCCGCGCGACCCGAACCAGGCCGTGCCGATCGAGATCGTCTACGCGCAGCCCGCCCCGGCGGC
>CAZYRQ010000457.1:0-2173 GCA_964649455.1 uncultured Lentisphaerales bacterium | reverse complement strand
TCGCCCGGCAAGGGCTCCCGATTGGCGGCACCTACGCCGTGAGCGACGACGGCGTGCACTTCGTCAAGTCGCACCGCATGATCACGGACGACCAGAACCCGTCGGTCTACAACCGCGCGGACGGCCTCTTCGGGATGGGATGTGTGCGGACGCTGGCGAAGGCGGCCTCGCTTGACGGGCCGTGGGAGACGGCTGTCGCCGGCGCGCCGGTCTTCGGTGACTGCCCCTGTCCCTTCGAATGGAACGGACACCACTACATCATCCAGGGCTTCTGCACCATGGCGAAGTCGGAGACCGGCGCGGACGGCTCCTACACCGACGAGGTGCTGGCGGGGTACGATATCTACGAGGGCCTTTCCGTGCCGATGGTGGCACTCTGGAAGGGGAACCGCCGCCTGCTCATCGGCTGGATCAACCACCGCTACGGCTGGGGCGGCTGGCTCTGCTTACGCGAGCTCGTGCAGTATCCCGACGGCCATCTGGGAACGAAGTGGGTCCCGGAGATCCCGATGCCTGTCGCGCCTGCCGTCTTCCGTGTGGAACCGGGCGCCTGCTTCCAGTTGGAATTCCATGCCGCCTCGCCCAAGGGCACCGACTTCGCCCTGATCCTCGACGCGGCGGCCGGCAAGGCGCGTTTCGCCGAGAAGGCGGAGGATGGCGGTTATTCCGACGTGCCGACGCTGCGGGAACTGGCGCTCGCAAGCGAGAAGACCTACGGTTGTGAACGCATCCGGGCGGGACGCCGACACCGTCCCGACGAGGCCGGCGACTTCGCGATCGGCAACCTCCGCGGACTCGACCGCCCCTTCGATGTCAAGGTCGTCAACCACTTCGATGCCAAGGCGGGCATCTCTCTCGTCGACGTCGAAATCGCCGGCCAGCGCACCATGGTTACCCGGCGCTTCGGAACCTATACGTGTTAGGCATCGGTTGGCCACAGATGAACATCTTTCAGGTCTTCCGAATTGCCGAGCACAAAATGTCACCCGTCGGAATTCAGAAGTCAGCATATAAAAATCAGTCGGCAAGCCAGGCGCCGACGGTCTCCGCGAAGGCCGCCAGGTCGGATAGGCGGAGCCGTGCCCGGTAGTCTAGCGGCGTCGGCTGGGCGTTGACGATCACCAGTTGACCGCCGACCCGCAGGGTCTGCTCGGGTAGCGCGGCTGCGGGATAAACCGTCAGCGAGGTGCCCAGCACCAGCATGAGGTCGGCCCGGCACGCCTGCGCGACGGCTTCCGCGAGCGCGGCCTCGGGCAGCGCTTCGCCGAAGAAGGTGGTGTCGGGCTTGAAGGCCGAGCCGCACTGGTCGCATTGCGCGACCCGTGCGTGCCGCAGACGCGCACAGATTGCGTCAAAGGTGGCCTCGCGGCCGCAACCGCTGCAGTGGTGCCGGAGCGGTGAGCCATGGACTTCGATCACGCGGCGCGAGCCTGCCTTCTGATGGAGCATGTCGATGTTCTGGGTGATCACCGCCTGGAGCCGGCCGGCCTGTTCAAGGCGCGCGAGCAGCGTGTGAACCGGTCCGGGGGCGCAACGGTCGAGCCCGTAGATCCATTCACGGCACCCTTCGTAGTAGATGGCGGGATCGCGGCGAAACCAGGCGATATCGAATATGCGCTCGGCGCCGGGTTGTTGGTAGAGTCCCTGCGGGCCGCGGAAATCGGGAATGCCGGCCAGGGTGGAAATGCCGGCCCCCGTCAGGGCCACCACGTGGCTGGCCTGCTGCAGGATCTCCAGGAGGCGTGGGGCGGTGTCCGTCATATCGACAATAGTACGGCGACCGGCGTAAAATGTCACGCCTTGGAGGCACGCATGCGCGTTCGTTGGTTTTGAAGGCGTGCGGATGCCAGCCGCATTTCCCGCCACATTTCCATCGTTCGGCTCCTGATCGCGGGTATTCGTGCCGTTCTCATGCAGCCGGTCGCTGCGGCACTAACCCAGCCGCGCCACGTTTTCCATTCTTTCCATTCTTTCGGTTGCATTTTGGTGGAGTTAAGCCTAGACTGAAGACCAAAACGCATGCAGGTTTGTCTGCTGCCGACGGACAAGAGCAAACAAGTGGGAAATAAAACGATGAAGCAGTCTTTATACCTGTTCAGCCGCATGTCACTCTTTTTGGCGGTGGGCCGGCTCTCAGCCGGTACGGTGACCTGGACCAATGACGCCGGCGGCA
>CAZYRQ010000456.1:0-2177 GCA_964649455.1 uncultured Lentisphaerales bacterium | reverse complement strand
AGGCCTGCCCGATCACAATCGGGCCGGAACCGATCAGCAGGATCGTCTTGATGTCATCGCGTCTGGGCATGTCTGCTCCACAGGGGGGAGTGACGGACTTCCGGCACACGCCGCCCCGCACGCGTCAGTAATCGCAGGCGCCATGCCAACGAACGCTTCCGGCGCGCCGAATGACGAAATCGCGTCCTGGGCGCCGGGATCCATCTGGCGCCGGACAAAACTGTTGGGCATCCGGCCGACTGAATACAAAAGTGTGGGAACGAATTCCGTTGGGGACGAATTCCGTTGGGGACGAATTCCGTTGGGAGTAATGGGTCAGTTTAGGGGCGTGCGAGTGGGGCGCATGATGAAGCGGGCGGAAATGACTCAAGCCCCGGGGCGCTTGCCGAACCTAAGTGGACGACACGGAGGTCGTCCCTCCAGGCTTCATAATATCCATCGTCATCAAATGGCACTGGAGGGTCGGGCTCCGTCCCGACCGTGGTGGCTCCGACGCGAACGCGGAAACATTTGCAGCCCGGTCGGAGTCCCGCCTTCAGGCGGAAGTCGGGAAGGGGCTTCAGCCCCGTCGCCTGCCAATGCTTTCCCATGTGCCTTTTCGCCCACTTTCCATGCGCTACACGCGCACCCCCCAGAAACTGACCCATTACCGTTGGGAACGAATTCCGTTTGACGGTTCTTCCGCCGTCATGCTAATTTGTCACCTTCGCCTAAGGCAGACTCGTTGACCCTTATCCGGTTCGGAGCTGCGGGCGTACCCTGCAAAGGGGGTGAATGGCAGTGATCCAGATTCGTTTGAAACGTGGCGAAACGGTAGACCGCGGACTGAAGCGGCTGAAGAAGATCCTCGACAAGGAGGGTCTGATGAAGCAGCTCCGGGCGAACCGTTTTTTCGAGAAGCCCAGCGAGAAGCAGCGCCGCAAGTCGGCGCGCGCCCGCTCGCGCGCCCTGTCGCGTCGTACGGCGTCCTGATGCCGGCACGGACATGAGGCACCCCCGGCTCTCCCGGATCCATTCCTGGAGAGCCTTTCAATTTCCGCCCCTTATCTTTATCTGATCGAGGCCGAATGGATTTCGCGCTTTCGACAAACTGGAACAGCGCGCGCCACGCGGATGGTGCCGCCGTCGTGGACGAAATCGTCGCGCTGGGATTCCGCCGCATCGAGATCGGCTACGCGTTCCAGGAGATGCAGGTGCCGGGGCTCCTGCGCCGCCTCCGCGACGGCACGGTCGCAGCCGACAGCGTGCATGCCTATTCGCCGGTTCCGCTCGGCGCACCGGGCGGGCACCCGGAGCTCTTTCTTCCAGCAGCCACCGAGGAGGACACGCGACGCCTCGCGCTCTTCCATCTGCGGCGCACGCTCGAATTCGCCGCGGCCGTCGGTGCGCGCGCCGTCGTCATCCACGCCGGCCGGACGCCGCTCGGGCGCCGCTGGTCACGGCTGATCCGCGATCTCGAACGCGACGACACCGGTTGCTGGCGTGACCGCTGGAACCGGCGGCTGATGATCCGGGCCCGCCAGCGCCGGGTCGGGCAGCATCTGGACGCCCTGCGGCGCAGCCTCGACGAACTGCTCCCGCACTGCGCGCAGGCGGGGGTCGCGCTCGCCCTGGAGAACCTCCCCTCGTACGACGCCATCCCCGACGCGGACGAACTGCTGCAGCTTGCCGATGGCTACCCGGACTCCCCGCTGCGCTACTGGCACGATATCGGGCATGGTCAGGTCATGGCCAACGCCGGCTTTGCGGATCCGGTCGGAACGGCCCGCCGCCTTCTGCCCCTGACGGCCGGCGTGCACATCCACGACGTGCGCGGGCCGACGCTCGACCACCAGGCGCCGGGCGAGGGCGGCATCGCGTTTTCAGACTATGGCTTCCTTGCCGATCCCGCTATACTGCATGTTCTCGAACCGGCGGCCGCCGTCACCCCTGCGGCCTTGACAACGGGCCTGCGCCACCTGCGCCTGGCCTGGGAACACCCCGCAGCCGGTTCATCCGGAAAGGATTCCCCATGAGTCGTACAGCGTTGATCACCGGCATCACCGGACAGGATGGCTCCTACCTGGCCGAGTTCCTCCTGCAGAAGGGCTACGCGGTCCATGGCATGGTCCGGCGCGCCAGTACCGAGAATTTCGAGCGCATCGCCCATCTGCGCGGCAAGCTCGCGCTCCACCAGG
>CAZYRQ010000455.1:0-2195 GCA_964649455.1 uncultured Lentisphaerales bacterium | reverse complement strand
CGAGATCCGCCGCGTTCTGCCGCGAATCAGCCGTCGGAAGGCGATGGTCGGCGGGGATCATCTCATCAGCCACGAGATCGCCTGGCGGCGTGCGGGCGAGGTCCGTGAGATCCGGCTGGATCTCTACACGCAGACCCACGCGCCCACGTGGCACCATGCGCTGCGGGAATACACGCGGGCGATTCGGGAGGCGGAAGGCATCGCGCTGCCTGTCCGGCGCGACGCCCTGATGCCGGTCTGGTGCACCTGGACGGCATTCTGCTCCTCCGAGATGACCGACCGCCGCGTGCTGGCGAACGCGCGCATCGCCCGCGAGCTCGGCATCGGGACGGTGATTCTCGACGACGGCTGGTTCGGAACGGGCCTCGACGACGACGAGGGCGAGCTGACGCTTGGCGATTACCATCCGGCTCCGCACAAGTTTCCCGACCTGCGGCGGCATGTGGCGGAACTGCAGGCGCTGGGCCTCAAAGTCCTGCTCTGGCATGCCCCGCTGTGCGTGGCTCCCGCGAGCCAGGCCTACCGTGCGATGCGGCGCTTCCTCATCCACGACGCCTCGGGCGAGTTCATGAGCGTCAACGGTCTCGCCCAGTTGTGTCCATCCTGTCCCGAGGTACGCCAGTACGTCGCGGACGAGACCGCGCGGCTGATGCGCGAGACGGGCGTCGACGGCTTCAAGGTCGATCTCTTCAACTGCCTGCCTCCCGGCCCGTGCGTCTCGACCGACCACGACCACGCCTCGTCCGATCCGCTGGCGGCGCTCGAGGCGGTCATGGCCGCGCAATGGGAAGCGATGCGCGGCATCCGGCCCGACGCGCTCTGCGAGCTCAAGCAGGACTACGGCAACGTGCGCCTGGCGCGCTACGGCACCATGGTGCGCGCGGGCGACACGGCCTACGACGTCGACACCAACTGCCGCCGCTGCTTCCACACCGGCGCGTGCGTGCCCTGCGTCCACAACGACTACTTCGTCACCAGCGACCTCGCTACGCCGCAGGCCGTGGCCCTGGCGATGGTGCGCATGCTCGCGGCGGGCGTGCCGACCTTCGGCAACGATCTCGAGACCATGCCCGCCGCGCACCGCCTCGCCGTCGGACAGTGGCTGGGGTTCTACCGTGCCCACATCGAACTGTTCGCGGCGCCCCGCGAGCCGCAGACCAACGACATGTCCTGCTGGCAGGGCGGCGATGCCGCCACCGCCTGGGTCGCGCCCCTGTGGCAGTGCCGCGAAGTCCGGCTGCCGGCCGCCCGCCGCATCTTCCTGCTGAACGGGACGGCCCATCCCTACGTCTACCTGCGTTTGGACGAGGCGGTCTCCGGTTCCGTCGCCACGCGGACGCTGCCGGGCGATGCGGCGGCGCCCGCCGCCTTGGTCACGCTCGTGGACGGCGGTCGTATCGAGGTGCCTCCGGGTGGACTGGCCGAGATCATGGTGGATCGCACGGCGGCACCCTGTCAGGCTGCTCGATCTCCCGGTGTGCCCTTTTGAACCCCAGAGGAAATCACATGAACTGCAAGCTTGCCGGAGTGCTGGTGGCGTGCACCCTGTCCGCCGCGGCCCAGTCAGTTTCCCTCGTGGAGAACGGGACGGCGCGGCTGCCAATCGTCGTGGCGGATGCCCAACGGCCCGCCGCGGCGGAGCTGCAGCGCGTGCTGAAGAAAATAACCGGTGCCGAACTGGCCATCGTTCCGGCCACCCCCACGTCCGCGGGTGTCTTCCTGGGCACGGCTGCCGACTTCCCCTGGCTTGGGCTCGAAAAGGAGTCGTCGGAGCTGGGCGAGGAAGGCTGCCTTGTACGCACGGACGGCCGTAACCTTTTGTTGATCGGCGGGGGCGAGCGGGGTGTGCCGCATGCGGCAATGACGTTCCTGCATGCGCTTGGCTGCCGCTGGTTCTTTCCCGGCGAGGTTTGGGAGGTGCTGCCGGAAACGAAGTCGATCCGTGGCGCGTGGAACCTGCGGCAGAAACCGTCATTCGACATCCAGCGGCTGCTGGGCTACGGTTTCGGCGGCTATCCCGTCACCGGCCGCGACAAGGGCTCCTGGGATCTGCACAACCGCATGGGCGCCGCGTTTCCCGTCTCCATCGGTCATGCGCCGCACGGGCTGACGGACGCGGACTTCGCCACCCGCCCGGAGCTGTTCGCCATGAACGGCGGGAAGCGCGTCAAGGGCAGCAAGCCCTGCTTCAGCCA
>CAZYRQ010000454.1:0-2203 GCA_964649455.1 uncultured Lentisphaerales bacterium | reverse complement strand
AGCGACGCCCTCTTCTTCGAGCGCCGTCTCGAGCCCTTCCTCGACGGCAACGACAACATTGACAAGGCGCTCTATTTCAACTTCAGGGAGGGTATCCCGCTGCCGGTGCTCACGATGACGCCGGCCGAGCGCGAGGCCATCGTCGCCGGTCTCGACCGCATCGTCCATGTCAGGGAGATGATCGACACGCTCCGCCGCGACTACCTGCTCGACTGTTTCCTCGACCGCCCCGTCGTTCAGCACATTGTGCCGCAGGCGGCCCGGCCCAAGCGGCTCAAGCCCCTCGACCGCAAACGCGACATGAGCGCCGACGAGCTCAACCTCGACGGCCTGGGTGCCGGCGAACCCGTTGGCGACCTCGACGACATAGCCTTTTAGACGGGAGCGAGACGAAACCATGAACACTCCGGCCTTCCTGCCCGCCACCCTCGCACGCCGCGCGGCCTGCGCCTGTTTGGCGGCGCTCACCTTCGCGGCCACTGCGGAACCCCTGGTCTCGGTCGACTTCCAGGACGTCCAGGATGGCGTCGTCTCCTCGGCCGAGCGCAACTACCTGCTCCACCTCGGCGACAACGTCCGCATCCTCCCCGGCGGCCCGACCGGCCGCCCGTTCGCCCTCTTCGACGGCACGCCCGGCTCGACCGTACGCATCGACGCCCGCCAGTCGGCGTCGCGGGCGAAGGGCGACGAGGCTGCGGCGAGCTTCTGGTTCCGCCTCGAGCGTGTGGCCACCGGCGCCATCGCCTACGGCTTCCGCATTGACGAGGTCGCCACCCATCCCGGCTCGGCCCAGTTCGGCCAGATGCCGCTGCGCTTCAGCGCGGGCCTCGTGCCGACCGACTTCGGTTCCTTCGCGCTCTGGAGCCACACCGAGGGCGATCTCGCCACCGGCGTCTGGCACCATGCGGCGTTCCGCTATTCGATGACGAACCTCCACCTGACCGTCTGGGTCGACGGCGTCGTGCAGCGCGACATGCGCACCGAACAGGACATCCCGCAACCGATGAAGGAGTTCCTGACGCTGCCGATGGCGAAGACGTTCCCGGGCGCGCTCTCCGACATCCGCCTCTGGAACGCTCCCGCGCCCGACGCCGAGATTCTCGCGATGGATGTCGCCGAGGCTGCGGCGCAGGCGACGGCCGCCGACTTCGAGGCCGCGGCTGCGGCAGCCCCCCACGCGCCCTTCGCGGCCTGGTGCCGCTCGAGCGCGGCGCGTGTCCGCGAGATGGCCGCCGCCCGTCAGGCGCACGTCCGCGACTGGATGCGCATCCAGGAGGGCCGGCACGCGCTGCCGTACCTGACCGCACGCGCGCAAGAGATCGCCGCCACGCCCGCCGCGGCCGCGCTCGCGGCGCTGCCGGGTCTCCCGCTCGCGATCTACCCCTACGACATGTCGAAGCGCCTGCCCTTCATCCTGCCGCACGACGGCACGGGCCTCGGCGAGGTGAAGCTCGCCGCCGCCCCCGGCGAGTACGAGGCCGCGTCTTTCATGCTCTATCCCTTCGCCGCCGCCGACGCGTTCCACATCGTGCCGACCGGTCTCGCCGGCCCCGGCGGCGCGGCGATCCCCGCCGCGGCCGTCGACATCCGCGTCGTCAAGTGCTGGTTCACCAGCAGCAGCGGCTGGAACTCCTACTTCGGCGGGGGCCGCGAGTCCCCCACACTCTCGCCGGAACTCCTCCTCCACGACGACGCGTTCATGAAGGTCGTCCGCGAGCAGCGCGCGAACTACCTGCGCTGCTCATACCCAACGGGTGACCGCTACATCTGGGTCAGCCAGTACGGCACCTTCGAGAGCATGGAGCCCTTCGACTACAACCGCGAGCCGGTCCGCGACGCCGCGACCTTCCAGCCCCTGCCGCTCGCAGAGGGGGATCTGCGCCAGTTCTGGCTCACCATCCATGTCCCCGCCGGCGCCGCGCCCGGTGCCTACGCGGGCGAGCTCCGCTTCACTCTCGGCGGCAAGCCTGCGGGCGCGGTGCCGCTGCGCCTCGCAGTCCATGACTTCACGCTTCCGCGCGCCGCGACGCGCTACAACCCCGACCGGCCCTTCTATGGCACGTGGATGAACCACATCGCCCTCGCGACCAAGATCGCCGGCGGACACAACCTCGGATCCGGCAACCACTACTCCAACGCCTGCAAGCGCCTCCTCGCGGAGTACCGCAACATGGCGGCCCACAACATGCTCCATCCGTGGACG
>CAZYRQ010000453.1:0-2208 GCA_964649455.1 uncultured Lentisphaerales bacterium | reverse complement strand
GTGGCGGCCAGGATGCGGGCCAGCTCGGCGCGCATGCGCCAGCCGCCGCTGAACGTCTGGAAAGGCCGGGCGAAGGCATCCGCCGCGAAGCCGAGCCCGCCGAGGGCCGCCTTCACGCGCGTCTCGAGATCGTAGCCGCCGAGATGCTCGAACTCGGTCTGGACCTCGCCGAGCTCGCGCAGCCGCCGGGCGCGCTCCTCCCCGTCGCCGGCGGCGGCTACGGCGGCCTCGCACTGGCGCAGGCGCACCTCGATGTCGTGCAGGCGGGGCACCCCGCGCAGGGAGTACTCGAGGAGCGTCTCCTGCTCGTGCGCCGGTTCGGGATGCTGGCGCACGAAGCCGATCGCGGGCGAACCTTGAATCGTGACGCGGCCGGCATCGGGCTGCCGGGCGCCGAGAATCAGTTGAAAAAGCGTGCTCTTGCCGGCGCCGTTGGGGCCGACGATGCCGATGCGCTCTCCGGCGTTGATCCGGAGGTTGATGTCGCTGAGCACATCCTGCGTGCCGTAGTTGATGCTGACGTTCTGGAACTCAATCACGCGCACATGATTCCGAAAACCCGGCGCGATGGCAATCCCAAAGGTAGCGGAACCACGCTATAGGATCACCGAACCGCCTTCGGCGAGGAGGTCGCGGAGCTGCCGCGGGGCGACGTCTGCGATCGCGCAGCGCTGCCGCGCGGCCAGCACGCAGGCCACGCCGGCCGCCTCGCCGGTCTGGTTCAAGTTCACCATCACGCGCACGGCGCTGAAGGCGACCTTGTCGGCGTCGAGCATCCGTCCGGCGACCACCAGATTGGGCACGTGGTCCTGGATGAGGGAGCGGAAGGGAATCTGGTAGAAGGTCGGATTCTCCGGCAGCGGTTCGCGCCAGCGGCCGGCGATGGCCGGCGAATGGCGGTCGGGGATGACCCGTTCGGTGCCGTCCAGGTAGCGGAAGGTGATGCCGGGCGTGTCGGCATGATGCGTGTCCACCGGGTAGGTGCCGTTGGCGATCGCATCCGGGAAGCGCCGGCCGTAGAGCAGCTCGTCCCCCGTCAGCCTGTGGCGGCCCGCGATGCGCCGCGTCTCCCGGCCCCCGAGCGTGGCGGCCAGCGCCACGAGTCCCACCTGCGAACCGGGCGGGCCGTGCCGGCGGAGGATGTCGAGGAGCGCCCGGATCTTGCGCCGTCCCTCGATCTCGCCGCGCGTCAACTGGTCGGCATCGGAGACGTCGGTGTTGAACACATGCGTGTCGGCCCGCATCTGGATGTCCCGCAGGCCGGGAATGGCGCTGCCCCAGCCCCAGTCCTCCTCGAGGCCGAACGCGGGGCCGTGACGGCTCAGCGCCTCGGTCCAGTTGAAATCTCCCAGCGTCGACAGGCCCTGGATTTTGGCGCACATGGTCGGCGGCTGCAGCGCGCCCGACTCGCGGCAGGGTACGCCAACGCTCCGCGCCAGGTCGGCATCGCCCGTCGCATCGACGAACTGCGCGGCGCGGATTGCCTGCCGGCCGTTCTTGTTCTCGACGACCACGGCCCGCAGGCGCCCCTCCTCCAGCGCCGGGTATGCGTAGAACGTGTGCAGGAAGGGAGTGACGCGGTGCGCGATGATCAACTCGTCGAGCTCGATCTTCAGTTCCTCGGGATTGAACGCGAAGACGCCCGCCTCGCGGACGTCGCCGGTGACGGCCCCGCGCCGGGCGAGGCGCTCGATGACCTCCTGCGTGAGCCCGCCGATGATCTGCCGTCCGCCGTCCGTGGAGTAGAGGCTGTGCCAGATATTGACGCCGCCGGCGGTCGCCACGCCGCCGAAGCAGTTCTGCTTCTCGATGATCGCCACGCGCGCGCCGAGCCGTGCCGCGCGCACCGCCGCAAAAACGCCCGTGCAGCCTCCACCCACGACGCAGATATCCGCCTCGTGGACGACGGGCAGTTCCCGCGCTGGCTCCCTGATATAATCTTGCATGTCCGGATAGTACCCCCCGGTATGCAAATAGGCAAGTTTAGGAATCGTAATGGGGCAGTTTCTTGGGGGGGGGTGAGAATCGGCGCATGGAAGCGCCGCGCAAAGGTCCATGGGGCGGCATCGCGAGTGACGGGTCTGAAGCTCCTCAGTCATTGCCGACCGCCTCTTCATGCGCCCCGCTCGCACACGCCAGATACTGACCCCTTACTAGCAGCCTGTCGGGTTTAGGAGCAAGGGGAAGATGCCGGGATCGCGCCGTGCC
>CAZYRQ010000452.1:0-2209 GCA_964649455.1 uncultured Lentisphaerales bacterium | reverse complement strand
GTCGAATTGAAGTCGCCGCGGCCGCCATGGCAGGGTCCGCTGTCACCAGCCTGCGTTCTGACCCCGGGGCCCTGGTTAACGGCATACCCCTTGCCGGAGACATCGACCAGACTGCCGGAGTCAAAAGTTGCGTCTCCGAGCACGACCAGGTTGATTTTGTAGCGTTCGGAGTTGCTGTTGGCGGTATGCGTCAGGGCGCCCCCCGACATCACGGTCAGGCTGTTGCTCACGATGCAGGGATCGTCGATGATGAGGATTCCCTTGTCCAATACGTTCAGCGCATCGCCCACGATGACGGGCGCCGCGAAACGGACCGTGCCGCTGCCGATGCTCAGATTGCGTAGGGATGTCGGCACCGTGATGGTGAGCGGCCTTGTCGGCGCCTGGATGACGATGCGGTCATCCGCATCGGGCACGATGGACGGCAGCCAGTTCGCGGCCGTATTGAAATCGCTGCTGCTGGTGCCCCGCCATTGCGCGACGGCGCCGCTGAAATCCCAGTTGAGCGTGTTGCCGCTGCTCTTTGAGAAATAGGCCGGCACCGTGCCGCCGGACGAGGCGTCGCAGTCCCTGACATCCACACCCGAGACTGCACGGTAGCCCGTGACCTTCAGCAACCAGTGCGACCCGGGCGCGGTGCTTCGCAACAGAAGATTGGTCACGGCGCTGTTCCCGGTCAACAGCAGACGCTGCAGCGTGAAGACGGCTCCCGCCCCGAACGCGATCTGCTGCACGCCAGACGGGGACTCGCCCGCGAGTTCAGCCGCCGCACAACCGCCCAGCAAAGTCACGACGCCGCTGATGTTCCCGATCCGCAGGTTGTGGAAGGCCGCCCCACCCAGATCAATCGTCTGCGCGGTGCCTCCCGCCATGGCGAGCGTCGAATACGCCGGCAATACCGTGGCTCCGGTGAAATCGGCGTCGCCCGCCAGCGTCACAATCTCCGATGCCGCGGCAGACAGTGTGCCGGCGACCCGCAGGTCTTCCAGTACCGTGAGGTCGGAGCCGTTCAGCGACAGAACGGCTCCGGAACGAATTTCAAGATTCCGCACCGTGACCGCCGCGCCCGGCATCACGGGGTAGCGGGCGGTGCCAGACGGGATGATCACCGTGTCGCTGACCAGTGGCGGACGGCCGAGATCCCAGTTGCCGCTGGCACCCCAGACCGGGCTGGCATTGCCCGTCCAGGTGATGACCTCGTTCGCCGCCGCAGTTTCAAAGCGCCAATTCAGGTTGCCGCCCGCCGCACCCGTGCTGTTGACCGCCACAAGTTCCGCGCCGGAGGCGGCATCGCTGTCTGTGACTGCCACGGCTTCGATGGACTGCCCGGCCAGCGCATCGGCCTTGATCCCCCAGGTCGAACCCCCCACCGTCGAGCGCAGGACAACCGGACTTCCATTGGTGCCCTGCAAGACACATGCACCTTGTGCGGCAATGGTGTTGGTCGGCCCAGCCTCGAACTCCAGAATCTTGCCCGGCGCCCGGCACTCCAGGACGCAAAAGGTGGTCGTACCCGAGATGCGCGAGACCGATCCCGGCGCCCCCACGAATCGCACCGTGGCGCCATTGGATGCGATCAGCATGCCGGTGTTGTTAAAATCGCCGCTGACCTCGATCACCTCGCCATCGTCCAGCCAGAGCCTGGCGCCCTTGCGAATGATGACATTCTTGAACTGACGCCCCGTCACGGCCCCGTTGATTTCCGTGAAGCGAACGGCACGGTCATCGGCATTGTCGATGATCAGCGTGCCCTCGTCGATGGCCTCGCCACCCGCGCGCAGGTAAACCGTGCCGGCTCCGGCGCGAGGATATTCATTGACCCCGCGATTGTCCGCATCATTCCCATGCCAGCCGCCGTAGGCGGTGATGACTCCGGAATAATCATCAAACGTGGCGATGGTGTCGGTCAGCGTAACCGCGACACGACCGCCCCCCCCCGCGGCTTCCAGATGCCAGACTGGACCTCCGTTCGCATTGATCTCGCCGCCGCCCTCGAGGCGTCCAGCCGTGATCCAGATGCTGCCTCCCGACGAGTTCCAGTAGTGATCGGCCGGCACATTCGCGAGAATCCGGCCATCGACGGCGAGTGTGCCCGCTACGGTCATCCGGACCGCGCCTCCGCCGGCGAACTTGTGGCGCCCCCCGCTTCCGAGATTGATCGGCTCGTAGATGGAACCATAGCCAGACACCGTGGTGTCAATCGTGCGGC
>CAZYRQ010000451.1:0-2209 GCA_964649455.1 uncultured Lentisphaerales bacterium | reverse complement strand
AGGTCGAGAGCTTCTTCGAGGGCACGCTGATCAAGATCATCGTCCGCGAAGGCGTCACCGTGCCGGTCAACACCGTCGTCGGCTACATTGGCGCGAAGGGTGAGAAGGCGCCCGACGCGCCGCCGCCGCCGGCCGCCCCGAAGGCGGCCGCCCCGGCGCCGCAGGCCGAAGCGGCACCGAAGGTCGCCGTGCCGGCTGCCGCAGTGGCGGCCGCCAACGCGGTCGCCGCCGCCAACCCCAGTCAACCCCCGCCGACCCCGGCCGCGGCACCTCTGGCCCCGGCCCTGGCACCCGCGACCAGTCTCCCGTCCCCCGTCTCCCGTCCCCCGACACCGGCCGCCCCGGCGCGGCTGGTCATCTCGCCGCGCGCGCGGGCGCTGGCGCGCGACTGCGCCATCGATCCCGCGCGGATCACGGGCAGCGGTCCCAACGGGCGCATCGTCGAGAAGGATGTCCGCGACTACCTCGCGGCGCACGGCTTCGACGCCCTGCGCATCACCCCCGCCGCCAAGCGCCTCGCGCAGGAGCAGGGGGTGGACGTGCTCACCGTGCGCGGCACGGGCGACGGCGGCCGCCTGATGGTGGCCGACATCGAGCGTGCCGTGCGCCGCAAGCCGGTGGCGATGTCGCGCCTGCGCCAGGTGATCGCCCGGCGCCTCGTCGAGAGCAAGCAGACCATCCCCCACTTCTACGTGACCGTCGCCGCCGACATGACGGGGCTGCTGGAGCTGCGCGCCGACCTCAAGGCCCGCGGCGTCAACTACAGCGTCAACGACTTCATCCTCGAGGCCGTGGTGTTGTCGCTCGAGGAGTTCCCGGTCGTCAACAGCGTGACCAACGGACGCGAAGTGACCTGGCGCGGCGACGTCGAACTCGGCGTGGCGGTCAGCGTGGAAAACGGTCTGCTGGTTCCGGTCGTCCGGGCGGCGCAGCTCCTGACGCTCGCCGAACTGCGCGACCAGGCCAAGGCGCTCGCGGTCAAGGCGCGCGATGGCAAGCTCACGCCCGACGAGATGACCGGCAGCAGCTTCACGGTCTCGAACATGGGGATGCTGAACGTCGAGAACTTCAGCGCGATCATCAATCCCGGCGAAGCCGCGATCCTGGCCGTCTCCAGCGCCCGCGAGCAGGCGGTGGTCGTGGACGGCAAGCTCGCCATCCGCTCGATCATGAAGATGACCCTCTCAGCCGACCACCGCATCGTGGACGGAGCGACGGGTGCCAACTTCACGAACGCGATCCGGCAGAAGCTCGAGAACATCGAGCTCTGGCGCGCGCTGGTCTAGCCGGGCACACCGCTGCTCTGGGCCTGCACCACACCAGAAGGGTAATGGGTCGGTTTCTGGGGTGTGTGATCGGGGCGCATGGTGAGGCGGGGGCAATGCCCGGCGGACGCGTCTCGCGGTACCACACCGTGTTTTCGTGTACCCGGGCCTGAAAACCCTCGCAGACTTCCGCCTTCGCCCTGCGAGCGTTGGAATGCCCCTGTCGCATCACCATGCGTCACGCCTTGCGCAAACGGCTCGCGAGGACGCTCGCCCTCCAGGTTGGCCCTCACCAGCCGCTTGATGCCTCGACGTGGAGGGTGAGCGTCCCCGCGAGCCGCAATAGCAAGGGGTGCGGGCGAAAAGGCGACATCCAGCACACCCAACTCCCGCAGAACAGGGCTGCCTCCGACTGTCGCATGCAGCGCGCACGCGCGCGCCGCTCAGAGCTCGCAATCGAAGAAGAGGATCTCGTGGCGGTTGATCTCGATGGTGAACAAGATGTGACCGTCCTCGTAGAATCCGTCCGGATAGCAGTAGCGCCCGGGAAAGTCGGTCACGATCCGCTGGTCGGAGAAGGTCTGGAGGCCGTCGCTGCTGATCCAGAGGGCCAGCGGATAGCGGTTGGCGAAGCCCGGGTTGGGATTGGGCGTGTGGAGCAGTGCGACACGCCCGTCGGGCAGCGGGATCAGCTTGGGCTTGTTGCCTGGGTTGGGTATGGCGGTCCGGACGGCTTCGCTCCAGGAACGCCCCTGGTCCTGCGATTCGCTGCGCCAGAGACAGCCGCTGCCGTCGACGCGCAGAAGCATGACCAGACGCCCGTCGGGACAGGGGGCCAGAGTTGGTTCCGTCCAGGCCCAGTGCCGGCCGGTCGCGCCCTTGATCGGGAACACAACGCATGTTGAGGAATCGCCCGCTGTGCACCTGGAGATAGGCGCTCGCCA
>CAZYRQ010000450.1:0-2223 GCA_964649455.1 uncultured Lentisphaerales bacterium | reverse complement strand
CGCGCGGTGGCGGCATAGAGCAGCAGTCCGCCCTCCCCATCCGCGACGGCGACAACGTCGTCGCCCGCCAGGGCGACGCCGAGGCCGAACGCGCTGAAATAATTTGCGAACCGGCCGCCGCGGACAGCGGCCGACGGATATCCGCCCTCGCGGCAGACGTAGAGGATATCGATCCCGGCCGCGGCGAAGAGGTCGTTCCCGTGCGCGGCAAGCGCGGTGATGTTGCCGGCAGGAACGGGCGTGAGCTTCACGCGCGACAGCCTCGTGCCGCTCTCCGCGAGCTCCGCCGTGGCGAAGCCGGCGGCATCGCACGCGAGGTGGAGTTTCCGCCCGTCGGCGAGAACATCCGCGACGAAGAGCCGCTTCAGCTCCGGTCCGCCGTCGAGCGGAGTGGCGTTGCCGCCTCGGACGTCGACCGCGTATAGCCCCGCCGCGCCGCAGGCGGCGACCAGCATGCCGCCCCCGGCAACCGCGAGCCCCTGCGGGCCGCGCACGAAATCCTCGCTGACCGCCACCCTCCCCGCAGGGGTCAACACGCCCGCCGCGCTGTAGGCGAAGGCGAGGACGGAGCGTCCATCCGCGGCATAGAGGCGTCGGGCCGCGGGATCGATTGCCAGTGCGAGGATGCGTTCCGCGCACGGCACGACGGACACGCATTTCGGTGCCGTCGGCTCGGAAACCTTTGCGGCGATGAGATAGCCGCATGCTCCTTTGCCCGCAGGAGCGACGGTGAAGAAGACCAGATTCGCGGCGGGATACACGACGGTCGCGGTGCGGGTATCGACAGGCGACGGTGCCATGGCCGGCGCGGGATCCGCCACGGGCAGTCGTGCCTCGACCACATTCACTTCCCGGGCCGGCGCGGGTCGCGCGACGCGCTGCGCTGCGCCGTCGAGATCGAAGACATCCAGCGAGGCATGCGCCAGTGCGTAGAGCCGGTCACCATCGACGGTGAAATCATCATAGCTCGGCGCCCCCGGTTCGCCGCGGACGAAAACCCGTGCGATCTGCGGCGCCTCCGGCTGCGACACGTCCAGTTCCAGAATGCTACCGCCGTTCTGGCAAAAGACGCGCGACCCCGCAGCCTTGATCTTGTACGAGCCCCCCGTCAGCAGGTCATCGCGCTCGGCCACGATCTTGAGCTGTGCCGGATCGCCCGCGTCGATCACGGTGAATACGCCACGGTAGCCGGGCACGTAGAGAAAGCGGTCGCCGACCAGGAGGCAAGTGACGGCTGCGGAGATTTCCAGCACCGATTCCGCCTCGGTCATGCATCCCTCCTTGGCGCGCTTCAGATCGACGGACGCGAAAAAGCCACGGGCCGGTTGCTGGTAGATGAAATCATGGTTGGGCCTGGATTTGGGCAACCAGGTCACGAAGAGCCGGTCGCCCTTGAGGGCGCAGCCCGTGATGTGCACGAGGCCGGTCGGCGCAAAGTCCACGACCGTCTTGACGTCCGGAAAACGCGAGTAGTCGAGGACACGGCAGCGGCGCGACTGCGCCATCGCGACACGCTGACCGTCAAACGCATGGTTCGAGACGGCCAGGACGGGATCGTGAACGGACACCAGCCGGCCATCGGCGTTGATCTTCACCATGCCGTCGTCGCAGAAGAGTATATCGCCGCTCCGCGCGATGGCGCCGCCCGTCTGCATGCCGATGGTCATGAAGGTGTTCGTGCGCGGCAATGCCGCGCTGACCAGTCCCGCCGAGAAATCGCGGCAGGCCGCGCCGTTCGCCGCGACGTCGAGCGTGAGCACCGTGCGACGCGCTCCCGGCGAGTAGACATAGGCCATGTTGTCCTTGGCGGCGACCGTGCCGAGGGCATGGAGAAAGAAGCGCTCGCCGAGGAACAGGGCATTCGTTCCCTCCACCTCGTAGGATGAGATCGAAGGACGCGACGTGTCGAACAGAAAGGCGTGCTTTCCGCTGAAGGCGCAGCGTGGGCCGCTGTTTTTGGGGAATGCGGCCAGGCGGGGATCGGGTGTTGCCGGCGCGGGCGTGAGTTCAACGGAGGACTCTGACTTCAGGCGGAATCCGCTGTCCGTCAGTTCGTACGTGCGCCAGAGGCGGTTGGTGCCCGATCCCGAGACCGTGGGAAACTCCTTTTCCGAAACCGGGAAACCAGAGAGGGGCTGTTCCGGCAGGAACCCGATCCAGACAGGCGAGGCTTTCGGGGCGCGTCCGTCCAGACGGTAGAGGCGGACACCGTCGCCGCCCTTC
>CAZYRQ010000449.1:0-2225 GCA_964649455.1 uncultured Lentisphaerales bacterium | reverse complement strand
AGGCGATGGGGGCGGCGTAGCGCGGCCCATCGCTGCGGACCGGCTGCTGGTTTTGGCGAAAGCGCCCTGGCACTTCCAGGGCGCGCAGGCCCCCGCCCGCACCCGCAGGCAGGGCCGGTTCCGCCGTTATGATCACTTCTGTCCGCCAACGATTAGCGTTTTATCCCTTGCGCGGCAGAAACACCACGCAAGCCGCTGAAACAAGGGATGGCACAAAGACGACGGCGGCGCAAGGGATAAAACGATGTTGAACGGAGCGGGCGATGCAAAGTTTCTCAGATTCGTTCACGCCAGCGCTTGGGACACCTTTTTGCATGGAAGACTGAGAGGATGACAACTCGCTCGTCGTCCTCGACGAAGACGACCTCGTAAGGAAAACGACGCGTCAGTGCACGGCGGACGATCTTATGCACGTGGGGGAATTGCTGGGGTGCGCGAAGAATGGCATTGAAGACGGCTTCAACGCAAAGAAGGAACTCGGAGCCAAGACCGGGGAAGCGATCTTCATACCAGTCGAACGCGCCTGTCATCTCCGCTTCGGCTTCGGGACGGATGATGAGCCGTCGGCTCATCGGCTGCTCCTGATCCGTTCCCGCACCATCCCCCATGGGGAACCCTCGTCCGGATTCTGGTTGTACGCATCCAGACGGCGGTCAAGCTCCGCCTTCTGCTCGTCGGTCAATCCGATCTCCTCTGGGATCTCCGCAATCGTATCCCAGATATCCTCGACAAGTTGGATGCGCTCGGGAACGCTCAGGCTCAGCACGTCTGCTTTTACTAATGTGCTCATACCGAATCTATCTTACCACGGTCTGCGCTGGGTTTCAATCTCCCTGCTTCGTCCAGGATGTGGGTCCCTGAGTCGGATGTTGACGATTCGATCTTTGTGCATGACCGAATGGAACCGGCCAAAGCGGACAGGATAACCACAAGAAAACGAACGCCTATTATGACCAGCGGCCACGCCGTGGAAAGTAGTTCTCTAGTGGAAAAGGGGGGTAATTCTTGGATCGATTAGCGCTGCGGGTGACTGCGCCGGCCAGGAAGTGACATGCTGGAGGTTGATTCCATGGTCACGAAAGATCGCACCGGACACATCTACAAGAAGGGCAGCAGGTTCTATCTGCAGTACATGCTGGATGGCCGCCGCGTGAAGCAGGTCGTCCGAGACGCCCAGGGGGAACCTGTCAAAACCGCCGAGGAGGCGGAGATGCGGCGAAAGGCTCTCATGGCGCCTTTGCTGGTCGCGGACAGGGAGGAAGCCTTGCGCCGCGTAGTTGGCAAGCTTGAGGAAACCGTCCTGCAGCGCGAGGCGCTCGAGCACGCCGGGCAGGATGCGATTACGTTGAACAACGCCTGGGAGGCCTACGTGGCGTCGGTGAACCGGCCGGACTCGGGGCCGCGGACGCTGAAGGGCTACGAGTCGCAGTGGCGGGAGTTCGCGCGGTGGGTGGGCGAGAAGCACCCCGCCTGCACGGAACTGAAGCAGGTGACGTCCAGGATCGCGGAGGCCTATGCAGGCCATCTGCTCGGGGAGGCGCGCGACGGCCAGGGGAAGGTCGTCAAGCGGCCGTTCTCGACCAACACCTTCAACAAGCATGTGAGACTGCTGGAACTGGTGTTCCGCGTGCTGGCGAAGAAGGCGGATGCGGCGTCGAATCCCTGGGCCGACATCACCCGCAAGACGGAGAACAAGGCCAGCCGGCGGGAACTGGCCGTCGAGGAACTGAATACCATCTGCAACCGGGCGGAGGGGGAACTGCAGGCGCTGATCGTGCTGGGAATCTACACGGGGCTCCGCCTGGGCGACTGCTGCACGCTGCGCTGGCCGGAAATCGACCTGGACCGGCGGATCGTGCGGCGGGTGCCGAACAAGACGGCGCGGCGCAAGAACATGCCGGTCCTAATTCCCATCCATCCCACCCTACTGGAGTTCCTGCAGAAAACGCCGAAAAGCCGTAGGTCGGGGTACGTGCTGCCGGAGATCGCAGCGAAGTACCGTCACTGCGATTCGGATGTCACGAGGGAAGTCCGTCGGCATCTCATCGCCTGCGGCATCCAGGTCCACCAGGAAGGCACGGGATATGTCCGGGCGCCAAGCGGGGGAACCAGTGAGAATATCAAGTACACCGGCAAGCGCGCCGTGGTGGAGGTCGGCTTCCACAGCCTGCGGCATTCGTTCGTGTCGCTCTGCCGGCAGGCGAATGCGCCGCTCTCGGTGGTGG
>CAZYRQ010000448.1:0-2227 GCA_964649455.1 uncultured Lentisphaerales bacterium | reverse complement strand
TGCCGGCATCCACGCCCAGCGGCGTGACCACGGGCACGACGCCCGCGTCCAGCATCTCGCTGACCGTCCGGGTGTCGACGGCGGCTGGGTCGCCGACAAAACCCCAGTCGACCGGCGCGCCGGTCTCGCGGTCGACCCCGCTGCGGCGCGTCACGGTGAAGATCCAGTCGCCGTGCAGGGGACGGGCGTTGGCGCCATGGTGCCGCAGCCGCCGGACCACCTCGGCGTTCACCTCGGTCTTCAGCACCGACTCGACGACCTCCATGGTCGGCCCGTCGGTCACGCGCAGCCCCTGCACGAAGCGCGGGACGATCCCGCGCTGCTCCATGCCGCGCGAGATGGCCTTGCCGCCGCCATGCACCAGCACGACCTTCATGCCGACGGTGGCCATGAAGGCGATGTCGCTCAGGAGACGGTCGAGGTTGCCCGGATCCTCCATCACGCTGCCGCCGACCTTGACGACCACGGTGGCCCCGCGGAAGCGCTGGATGTAGGGCAGCGCCTCGATCAGTGTGGCGGCCTTGTCGATGTAGGCTTGCATGTTCACGTCGTGTAGTCGGCGTTGATGTTGACGTAGTCGCGCGTCAGGTCGCAGGTGAACAGCGTGCAGGCGCCGTCGCCCAGGCCGAGGTCGACCCCGACCTCGAAGGCGCGGTTGCGCATGACTTCCTTGAGGGCGGCGCGGGTGGCGGCGTCGGCGACCCGCCCGCGGTCGAAGGCGAGGATCTCGCCGTAGCGGATCCGCACGCGGGCCTCCTCGACCGCCGCGCCGGAGTAGCCGACGGCGGCGATGACCCGGCCCCAGTTGGGGTCGAGCCCGTACCAGGAGGTCTTGACCAGCATCGAGCGCGCGATCGCGCGGCCCGCGAGCTGGGCGTCGTCCGGGCTGCGGGCGCCGGTCACGCGCAGCGTGACGAACTTCGTGACCCCCTCGCCGTCCATGACCATCTGGCGCGCGAGCTCGGTGCAGACGGCGGTCAGCGCGGCGGTGAACCGCGGCCAGGCGGGGTGGGCGGGCGAGAGGGCCGGGGCCGCGGAGGCGCCGTTGGCCATGACGACGGCGGTGTCGTTGGTGCTGCGGTCGTTGTCGATGATGACGCGGTTGAAGCTGACCGCCACCGCCGCGCGCAAGGCGTCTCGCAGATCGTTGGAGGCGACGGCCGCATCGGTCGTGATGAAGGCGAGCATCGTGGCCAGATAGGGTTCGATCATGCCCGCGCCCTTGCACATGCCGCCCACAGTGACGGGGTGCCCGTCGACGAGGAAGCGCACGGCATGCTGCTTGGGCACGGTGTCGGTCGTCATGATCGCCGTGGCGGCCTCGGTGCCCGACGACCGGCCGAGGGCGGCCCGCGCCAGCTCGACACCGGCGGCGATCCGGTCCATCGGCAGATGCATGCCGATCACCCCCGTCGAGCAGACGAGGGTCTCCTCGTCGGGGATCCCGAGCGCGCGGGAGACCAGCCGCGACATCGCGCGCGCGTTCTCCATACCGGTCTCGCCGGTGCAGGCATTGGCAAAACCGGTGTTGACGGCGATCGCCCGCAGGCGGCCGCCCGCCAGACGCTCGCGTCCCAGGCGCACGGGGGCCGCGGCCACGGCGTTGGTCGTGAAGAGGCCGGCGGCCTGCGCGGGCCGGTCGGAGACGATCAGCGCGAAATCCTTGCGGTTGGCATACTTGATGTGCGCCGCCACGCCTGCGGCCCGGAAGCCCAGGGCGGCGGCGACCCCGCCATCGGTCTGCTGTAGATCATTCATCGTGGTGCATGCTGCATCAGATTTCCTGCGATCGGGAATCACAAATTATCAATTATGCCACGAACGAACGTGGAAGTCGAGCCTCCGCCTACGGCCGGCGGCGCCGGGCCGATGGCGGCGGGTCGGGCGCGACCTCGTAGATCCTGCCCAGCGTCTCGTAGAGGTCGAACAGGTGGTCGAAGTCCTCCCGCTTGTCCTCGTCCGTCTTGCCGAGCATCCCGGCCGCGATGAGCGCGAAGACGATCTCGCCGAAATCATCGGTGCGCGTGATGCCCCAGCGTTTCAGCGTGTAGTAGGCCAGGGGACCGTATTCATCAAGGGCATAGTTGCAGAGCCCCTCGGAGAGTTCCTTCCCATTGACGTGTCGGGCGAGCCCGCGCGCGCCCTTCCTCAGGTTCTTGGTGGTGTGCTCGAGGCCGTCGCGCACAAAAAAATAGGCTTCGGGCGCATAGCGCTTGTCTTGCTGCGT
>CAZYRQ010000447.1:0-2228 GCA_964649455.1 uncultured Lentisphaerales bacterium | reverse complement strand
TGGCGCGCCGCATCACGGCCCTGGTGAAGCTCGTCGGCGAGGAGCCGGCGGAACCGCCGCTGAAGCCGGTGCCGGAACTGCCCCCGTGCACGCTCGGCCAGGAGATCCCCGCCGACGTCAAGGGCCGGATGCAGTTCGCGCGCGACTGCGCGGAGCGCAACCGCTACGACCTCGCGCTTCCGGTCTGGAGCGGCCTCCGCAAGGATCCTTCCACCCCGATCGATCAAGGCGCCGAGGCGGCGCTGGAGGAGGTGCAGCTCCTGTGCGACGTGCTGCGGCGCGACCAGGCGGTCGCGATCCTGGACGAACTGCTGGCGCGGCGGGATCTCTCGCGGGCGCAGCGCGGCCGGTTCCTGCTCCGCAAGGTTCAGGCGATGCTGACAGACCGCATCTACGAGGAGGAGTACACCCCGGCGCAGTTGGACGCTGCGGCGGCGGCGCTCGCGGAGGCGGCGGGCCTCCAGATCCCGCAGCAGGATCACTTCGCGGCGGTCAGCCGCATGGCTAACGCGTATGTCGCCGGCGGAATCGACAAGCCCGGCATCGCCTTCATCGACGCCCGGCTGGCGGACAGCAAGTTCAGCGCCCCCCAGCGCAGCGAGCTCCTGATCAAACGGGCGCAGGCGTATACCGCGCTCAAGGACTGGGACCGTGCGGGGAACTCCTACCACCTGGCCGATTTGACCCACAAGATCAAAAATCGCTCGATTCTGAAAGCGCAAGGCTCTGTCGCGGAGATGCGCCAGGACTGGGTGACCGCCCGCGACTGCTACGTCCGCGAGGAGCCCATGTACAGCAAGGTTGAGGAGAAGGATCTCCGCGGGGAGTGCATCAGGCGACTGAAGCGCGTCCTGGACAAGTTAAAAGGCAAACTCGAAGCCGCCGAATCGATCGACGAGCTTGACGCACAGAACATGCTGCATCTCGACGAGTAGCGCGGCCCCACGGAGGTGGGTATGTTCGCCAGGCAGAGCATGACAGGGGGCATGGCGCTCATGGCCGTGGCTGGTTTGGGGCTTCTTTCAGGGTGCGTGTCGACCCGGAGCGTGGCCGAATTGCGCGAAATCCAGGAGAGGCAGGGCCTCTTTACGCGGTCGCTCTGGAACCGGTGAACCACGGCGCGATACCACTATTGCGACCAGCAAGGCTGGCCGTTGACTTGATCGACGGGATCGAGAACGGCAAATTCACTGCAACTCGACGAATAAAGCGACTCTACTGCAACCGAACGCAAGCGCGCGCATCCGAAAGGTGAACCGCTGTACGGGGTTCACCTAACCTCAACCTCGGCGCTGACCACCGACGGCGTGTCGCCTTGATCCGGGAAGATTCTGAAATGGTACAACCCCGGCTCTTCCGGCGCCTCGACGTCATAGATGCGGTCCGTCAGATTGTTGAGAAAGGTGTACTTCAGGTAGTTCTTCGAATCCGTTTCACGGCCCTTGTAGAACCCGATCCAGGCCGCCTTGTCGGCACCCGGCAGGGGCGAATGCTCCACGACGATCCTCCCGCCCGGCCTGACCGCAGTCGTTTTGAGTGTTAAGGCCGCGCGCGCGGGCGGCGGCGGCGCATCCTTCTGCGTGGCGATAGACATCGCCTGATCCATGGCCCGGTCCAATTGGGATTGATCCGGGCCGGCCAGAATGACTTCGCCAACCGCGCCGGACTCGCGGGCGGCCTGCGCCATATCGCCCAGCATTTGCTGGGCCTTGGCATTCTGCCCGATGTCATAGCCCACGGCAACGAGATGGATCAGGTTGCTGTTGGCGGGGGTTCCTGCGGCGACGGGTTGCCGTATGGCGCCGACAGCCAGAAGCGTGAGCGACAATGCACTTTTTAGGTCTATCATTTTGTCCTCACCAATCCACGGTCAGGTCGTTCAGGCGCCGCACTTCCGCGGGCGGATCGCCGCCGCCGGTCTCCTCGCCATCCGAAAGCACGATCAGGGTCAGCCGTTTGCCGCCGGCTTTGCCGCGCAGGTAGCCTCCGGCGTCGCGGATGGCGGCGGCCAGGGGGGTACCGCCGCCGGCCGTGATGGTGTTGATCGCCGCCTGTGCGCGCGCGCGCCCATCGGCATCCATGGCCGCAAAGGGGAACTTCAGGGAATTGCCGCTGAACGCGATGACCGCCAGTTCGGTGTCCGGTTGCAGGCCGCCCACACGCTGGCGGGCCGTGGCCTTGGCGTTGTCCATTTTGGCGCCCTGCATGCTGCCGGAGGCGTCGATCAG
>CAZYRQ010000446.1:0-2235 GCA_964649455.1 uncultured Lentisphaerales bacterium | reverse complement strand
TGCCGCCGTGGGCGGTGGAGCGGCGCGTCGCCGAGGTCATCGACGAGCATTTCGGCGGGGATCGCTCGCAACTGGTCTCGATGCTCACCCGCCAGGGATTGGGCTACGACGTCTGGCGCCGGCGGCTGGAGGAGGAGATGGTGACCGCCACGATGCACCAGCAGTTTGTCGACCGGAACGTCGTCGTCGCGCCGACCGAGATCCGCGCCTTCTACACCACCAACGCCGCGGCCTTCGCCGTGGAGGGCCCCGTGCGCGCGGGGCTGATCCTGCTCGCTCCGCAGGACGGCGAGTCCGCCGAGGCGCTCGCCGGACGGGCGCGGCAGGTGCTTGCGGAACTCCGCGCGGGGAAGGATTTCCGGGCCGTCGCCCGCCGGGAGTCGGCCGAGGCGCATGCGCGGGAGGGCGGCGACTGGGGCTACATCGACCCCGCCGAGGTCTTCCGGAAGGAGCTCGCCGACGCGCTGGCCGGCCTGAAGGTCGGCGCGGTCAGCGAACCCATCACGACCGAGACCGGCATCTACCTCCTGACGAAGTTCGACGAGCGGGCCGACGGCGTCATGCCGCTGGAGGCGGCCTGGGCGGGGATCGAGGCGCGCCTGCGCCGGGTCAAGGCCGAGTCGCGCCGCGCCGCCTGGATCGAGAGCCTGAAGCGCAACACGACCGTGCGGTACTTTCCGCTGCCCTGAGCCATGGATCCGGTCCGTCCCTCCGAAGTCAAGGCCTGGTGCCTCGCGCGCGGGTTCCACCCGAACCGCACGCTGGGCCAGAACTTTCTCGTCGACCGCCACATGCTCGAGGCCATCGTGTCCGCCGCCGCGCTGCCGCCCGGCGCCGCCGTGCTGGAGGTCGGCCCCGGCCTCGGCGCCGTGACGCAGGCGCTGCTGGCCGCGGAGGCGCGCGTGACGGCCGTCGAGAAGGACCACCGCCTGGCGGCCTGGCTGCGCGAGACGCTCGGCACGGATCCGCGCTTCACGCTGATCGAGAGCGACATGCTGGAGGTGCCGCTCGACACCCTGCTGGCCGATCCCGCCACCGGTCGGCCGCGCTTCGGCGCCTGCGTCTCGAACCTGCCCTACTCCTCCGGCACGCGCATCCTGCTGGAGCTGTGCCGCCACCCGCTCTGCCCCGGCACGCTGGTGGTCACGGTACAGCGCGAGGTGGCCGAGCGGCTGGCCGCCGCCGCCGGCGAGCCGGCCCGCGGTCAGGCGGGCGTCTGGGTGCAGCAGGACTTCGACGTCGCCCTCCTGCGCACGATCAAGCCCGCCTGCTTCTGGCCGCGGCCCGAGGTCGCCTCGACGCTGCTGCGGCTCGTGCGGCACCGGCGCGAGCCGCTGAACCCCGTCGAGCGCCGCCTGTTCGACACGCTGACGCGCCACGCCTTCATGCACCGCCGCAAGCAGATGGTCGCGCTGCTGCGCCTGGCGCCGCCCGGGCTGGGCCTCGCTCCCGACGCCATCGGACCGCTCCTCGCGCAGGTGGCCGTCGATCCCGCCTGCCGCGCCGAGACGCTCACCAACGCCCAGTGGGCGGCGCTGGCCCGGGCGCTCGCCGCGCCCCCCGCTTCCTCCCCGGAGACCCTCCGATGACCGCCGCGCGCGACAACCTGACCCCCATGATGCGCCAGTACCGGCGCATCCGCGAGTCGCTCCCGCCCGACGTGCTGCTGCTCTTCCGCATGGGCGACTTCTACGAGATGTTCTTCGAGGACGCGCAGGCGGCGGCCCCCGTGCTGGGCGTGGCCCTGACGCACCGCGCCGGGGCGCCGATGTGCGGCGTGCCCTACCATGCGCTCGACGCCTATCTCGCCAAGCTCGTGCGCGCCGGCCGCAAGGCGGCAATCTGCGACCAGATGGAGGATCCCGCGACCGCCAAGGGCATCGTGCGGCGCGAGGTCACCCGCGTCGTGACCCCCGGCACCGTCATCGAGGACGCGATCCTCGACGCCGCCCGCAACAACTACCTCGCCGCGCTCCACCAGCCGGATCCCGGGCGCTACGGCCTGGCGCTCCTCGACCTCTCGACGGGCGACTTCACGGTCGAGGAGCTCGCCGGCGACGAGGCCCTGCGCGACGCCCTGCGGCGCCAGGCGCCGAGCGAGTGCCTCGTCGGTCGCGAGCAGCGGGAGCACCCGGCCCTGGCCGCCCTGCTGCGCGAGGCGGCGATCCCCGCCGTCACCAGCGTGGACGACTGGACCTTCCACCACGACGTGGCGCGCGAGGAGCTGCTGCGCCA
>CAZYRQ010000445.1:0-2236 GCA_964649455.1 uncultured Lentisphaerales bacterium | reverse complement strand
GACGGTTCTGGACCGTGTGCACGGCGGTGACCGGGCCCGTGCGCGGCGAGAGGCCCACCTCGGTGATCAGTGCGGCCTGCCGGCGGCGGTGGCCCTCGCGGATGGCATCCTCGATCATGGTGAAGAAGGGGATGAACCGGGCGTTCCGTGAAAAGATGTCGAACTCGTAGCCGTAGTTGCCGATGGGCACGCCGGTTTTCTCCCAGGCGTCGAAGGCTTCCAGCACGTGTGCGTTGCGGGTGCAGTTAGTGTCTGAGAAGGGATGGGCGTTGCAGCGGCCGTAGGTGGCGTACTCGACGAACAGGGTGTTGCGGAGCGGCACGGCGGGAACCTCGCGGTAGCCCTGGTAGGCGATCGTGGTGAACTTCAGGCGGGGGAACTCGGCCTTGAGCCGGTCGGTCAACTGGTTGTAGAAGGAGAACCAGGCCGTGGAGACATCCATCCTGGCGCACGCCACGCAACGGCAATAGTCTTGGTTGTCGCTCGGGAAGAGGCTGAGGATCTCGAGCTGCGGCTGGCGTCGCAGATAGCCACGGATGTCGTCGGTGACGAGCGCCAGCACCTCGGGATGGCTCAGGCAGATGCTGGAGGGATAGCGTTTGCCGCTGATTTCGGCGAAATACTCGGGATGCGCGTCGAAATACTTGGCCGCAGACAGGTGGGCGTTGTGGGACGACCACATCGAATGGAAGCCCAGGCGCTGCTCGGCGGCGGAGGCCGCATGCCGGTGGATGTTGATGAAGTTGCGACCCATCCAGATGCGGAACGCCTCGTGGTCGCGCCAGTCGCCGCAGAGGTGGAAGCCGCGGAAGGCGTAGCCCGGGGTGTGGCGGAAGTCGAGTTCGGGAAGCGCCCACTGTCGGCGCGCGGGCATGAACTCGCCCGACTCGCCGGGCCAGAGCCAGCGGACGCCGAGCTGGCGGTTGAGGAAGGCATAGACGGCGTAGAGCACGCCGCGCGGCTGGTTGCCGGCCAGATAGAGGCGTCCGCCGAGGGTCTTGACGGCGACTTGCTCGACCCCGCCCGTGACGAGACCCAGCGCCTGCGACTGCTGGCGGACGAGCGGATGGTCAAGGTCGCCGACGACGATCACCTCGCGCGCCGGCACGTCGCCGCCCACCTGCACGGGGAAGTCGGCGCCGGAGGTCTTCTTGAGCGCGTTGGTCAGTTCCTGGACAGCATGCAGGACGGCCGGCGCGCTCGTCTGGGAAATGCAGATGCGCCAGGCGGTCTGCCCGTCGGCGAAGAAGGGCGTCTGGGCCCGCAGCGCGCCGACCGGGGCCAGCAGCAGCAGGGCCAGCCCGCAGGCGCGGCGGAGCCAGGAGGTGCAGTGGGGCGGGGCCCCGAGTTTTCGCGGGTGCATATAATCGGCCTCACAATTATCCCAAAGAGGCTGCCGGAGACCATCCGGCAGCCTGCGACGGCTATGATTGTACAAGACGAAGGCGAGAGCTTCAACCAATTAACTGGCGCCCCTTCCTGGGGTGCGATCCACAATAGTGGATGCGCACCCAGAATTCAGGAGCCAGAATACAGAATTCAGAAGAATTTCGCCACCTTTCGCTGACAAATGCGCCTCGGTTCGTGTCCACGCAATTGAAGCAAAATCCGGGACGGGTGGAAAAGCACGCAAATCGTTGCTGTGCAACTTCTTGGATTCTGGATTCTGGATTCTTTGCGATTCAACAAAGTTGAATCGCACCCCCCTTCCTGCTTCCCTTGCCTCGCTTACACCACCAAGAAGCTGCCCCATTCCTGAACCTGCGAGAGTTGGCAG
Organism: uncultured Lentisphaerales bacterium; assembly: GCA_964649455.1. GTDB lineage: Bacteria > Verrucomicrobiota > Kiritimatiellia > RFP12 > JAAYLN01 > JAAYLN01. The sequence continues at coordinate 459 of CAZYRQ010000445.1, read as the reverse complement.
GGGCCCTGCCGCCTCACCAGGCACCCAGCCTTGCGCTTTCGGCTCGCGAGGACGCTCGCCCTTCAGGTAGCTTTCGGTTCGCGAGGACGCTCGCCCTTCAGGTAGACCATCACCAACCGCTTGATGTATCGAACTGGAGGGCGAGCGTCCTCGCGAGCCGAAAGTGCAAAGGGATGCATGACAAAATCATCGTACTCCCCATCTGAAACGGAGTCTGACGCCACCTGCTTGATCCCCCACTGAACGATCCGATACGTCCCTTACTACTGGCCGAACCCGTACCATGCGGCAGGAACGTAGCGCGGGGCGTATCGAACCGCGCCCCAGGCACCATGAATCCTGTCTTTCCTGCCCCCATGCGCCCCAGTGTTGTCGCCACTCACGCATTCACGCGCGTGGAACACAACAGCAATAGGCCCATGAGCGTGCAGGTGGCGAGGTGGACCACGATGGTCAGGG
>CAZYRQ010000444.1:0-2239 GCA_964649455.1 uncultured Lentisphaerales bacterium | reverse complement strand
CGCATTCTCACTGGTCATGCGATCAAGATGAGGCCAAATGAAAAGACCGTGCCCGGTCATCTCCGTGTTGACTTTCCGTGTTGACTTTCCGTGGGCGCGTTGGCACAATGATTGCAACGGCACAGGGCCTGTGTCCTGTTGACTGTCCCATACTTACCAAGCCATAACAAGGAGCCTCCCATGAAGGCTAAAGCAAGCGCGTTGCAAAAACCGAAGGCGCTGACTCGTCGAATCGTCTTCAGCGTGAATGCCGAACCCGGCAGCGAGGTGGCCGTCTCCGGCGACTTCAACAAATGGAATCCCGAGGGTAGGAAGCTGTCGGACAAGAAGGGCGATGGTCGGTTCACCGTGACGATGAACCTGGCGCCGGGCATCTACGAGTACAAATTCATCATCAACAAGACGTGGTGCGTCGATCCCGCCTGTAAAGACTGGGTGCCCAACAGTCTCGGCACGCTGAACAGCGTCCTGCACGTCGAGTAGTCGGACGCTTGTCGTGATTGGGACTTCCGGTTCCGGCGTAGACCCTCCCGCGCTGGGTGTCACGCTGGGCGACCCCGCAGGGGTCGGCCCTGAACTGGTTTTGCGCCTGTTGGGCGACCCCGCCCAGGCTGTTGGATGCCGTTTCGTCGTGTACGGCAGTGCGGGCCTGCTGCGCGACGTCTCGCGTGCCGCCGGCATACCCTGGCCCGCGTGCCTCGTCGTTGTTCCCGCCGCCGAATCCCAGATCCTGCCGCCGGGAACGGCGCCCGTGCTGTTCGATACCCCGGTCGCCGAGGCGGTGCAGCCGGGGCAGGCGCAGGCGGCATGCGGCCGCCTGTCGGGCGAATGGATTGCCGCCGCTGTGCGGGATGTCCGCTGCGGTTTGACAGGGGCCATCGTCACCGCGCCCATCTGCAAGGCGGCCTGGCAGGCCGCCTTGATTCCCTTTCCGGGCCATACCGAGATGCTGGCCCGGCTGACGGGGACAGAGGAAGTGCGGATGTTCTTCTGGAGTCCCGGCCTGGCGGTCGGGCTCGTCACCATCCATGTGGCGCTCTCCGCCGTGCGCGCCAGTCTGACTCCGGCGCGCGTGCTGCAGACGATCCGTCTCGTGGCCGGTGCCGTGCGCTGCCCAGAGCTTCCCCATCCGCGGATCGGTGTGCTGGGCTTCAACCCTCATGCGGGCGAGGGTGGGCTCTTTGGCGATGCCGAGCAGCACGTCATCGGGCCTGCGATCGCCGCCGCGCGCGGCGAGGGCATCGAGGCCGAGGGTCCGCTGGTTCCGGACACGGCCTTCCGCGACGGTGGGCGGCGGAAGTACCAGGCCTTCGTTGCGATGTATCACGACCAGGGGCTGATTCCCTTCAAGATGCTGGCGTTCGACGAGGGTGTCAATGTCACGCTGGGGCTGCCGTTCTGCCGAACCTCGCCCGATCACGGCACCGCCTTCGACATCGCCTGGCAGGGCCGCGCCTCGCCGGCGAGCCTCTTCGCGGCGGTGCGCTACGCGCGCGAGCACCTTCAGTTCAGAATAGAACACTGCGTTCACGCGCAGGCCGGTCGGGACGGGGCACAACCCTCCCGTTCCGTATAGGCCATTGGGTATGAAGACAGAAGGGACGACATGCGTGTCGTCCGAGCGCGAGAGGAATCGCGGGATCCATGGAATTGTGCACCCGTGGTAAACGATCCGATACGTCCCGTTCTACTGCCCGCACCGCACAGAAAAAAGAAAGGGCGGGCACCCCGTGGGAGCCCGCCCGCACGTGTGACGACTTACGCCGCCGTTACTTGCTGCACGAGCAGCAGCAGGCGCAGCCGCCCTGCTTGCCCATGTAGCGCACCAGGTCGACGACGCGGTTGGAGTAACCCCACTCGTTGTCGTACCAGGAGACGACCTTGAAGAAGCGCTTCTCGCCCTTCAGGTTGTTCTGCAGGGTCGCCAGCGAGTCATAGATCGACGAACGGGCGTCGTGGATGAAGTCGGTGGAGACCAGTTCCTCGTCGGTGAAGCCGAGGATGCCCTTCAGGTAGCTGCCCGCGGCCTTCTTCAGCAGCCCGTCGATCTCCTCGATCGAGGTGTCGCGGTTGGCGCGGAAGGTCAGGTCGACCACCGAGACGTTGGCCGTCGGCACGCGGAACGACATGCCGGTCATCTTTCCCTTGGTTGCGGGGAGCACTTCGCCGACGGCCTTGGCGGCACCGGTGGTCGAGGGGATGATGTTGATCGCCGCCGCGCGGCCGCCGCGCCAATCCT
>CAZYRQ010000443.1:0-2240 GCA_964649455.1 uncultured Lentisphaerales bacterium | reverse complement strand
ACCGAGCGCTCGTCGTCGTTGTAGATGCCGAGCGTGCGCTTGGCGCGGATGGCGTCGGTCGCGCCGAGCGGCTGGCCGCCGCCGCCGATGCAGCCGCCGCGGCAGGCCATGACCTCGATGAAGTCGAAGCTCGGCTTGCGGCCGGCCTTGCGGTCGGCGCGGATCGTGTTGAGCACCTGCTCGATGTTGCCCATCTGGTGGGCGACGGCGATCTTCACCTTCGTCCCCTTGATGTCGATCTCGGCCGCCTTGACGCCGTCCATGCCGCGGACGGCTTCGAACTCGACCTTCTGGAGATCCTCATGGGTGATCAGATTGTAGGCCGTGCGGAGGGCCGCCTCCATCACGCCGCCCGTGACGCCGAAGATCGTGCCGGCGCCCGAGTAGTTGCCGAGGATCGAGTCGCAGGCCTCGTCCTGCAGCTTGAGGAAGTCGATGCCGGCGCTCTTGATCATGCGCGCCAGCTCGCGGGTCGTCAGGACGACGTCGTTGTCCTGGTAGCCGCTGGCGGTCATGTCGGTGTTGCGGGAGATCTCGAACTTTTTGGCGGTGCAGGGCATGACCGAGACCATGAAGATCTTCGCGGGATCGACGCCCATCTTCTCGGCGTAGTAGGTCTTGGCCAGCGTGCCGAGCATCTGGTGGGGCGACTTGGCCGTCGAGAAGTTCTCCGTGAAGTCGGAGGCGTACTTCTCCATCCAGTCGACCCAGGCGGGGCAGCAGGAGGTGATCAGCGGCAGCGGAGCGGTCTGCTTCGTGAAGCGCTGCACGAACTCCGTGCCCTCCTCGATGATCGTGAGGTCGGCGGCGAAGTTGGTGTCGAAGACCGCCTTGAACTGGAGGCGGCGCAGGGCGGCGTATATCTTGCCGGTCAGCAGTGTGCCGGGCTCGAGTCCGAAGGCCTCGCCGATCGCCACGCGGACGGCGGGGGCGATCTGCACGACGCAGTACTTCTCCGGATTTTTGAGCGCGTTCCAGACCTTGGCGGTCTCGTCCTTCTCGTAGATCGCGCCGACGGGGCAGTGCGCCGAGCACTGGCCGCACTTGATGCAGGGTGACTCGTTCAGGGTGACGTCGGCGGCCGGCGCGATGCGCGTGGCCTCGCCGCGGCCGATGAACTCGAGCGCCCAGACGTTCTGCATGCGCTGGCAGACGAGCGCGCAGCGGCCGCACTTGATGCACTTCTCCGGGTTGAGGACGAGGGAGGGCGTCGACTCGTCGCGGGGCAGCGGCTCGTAGCGGTTGGGGTAGGGGTTGTCGCGGATGCCGAAGTCGGCGGCGATCGCCTGCAGCTCGCAGTTGCCGTTGCGGGGGCACTGCAGGCAGTCGTTCGGGTGGGTGCTGAGGATGAGTTCGAGCACGCTGCGGCGGATCTGGACGATCTCCGGGTCGTGGGTGACGATCTTCATCCCCGGCGCGACCTCGGTGCAGCAGGCGCGCAGCAGCTTCGGCGAGCCGACGACGCGCACGATGCAGATGCCGCAGGCGGCCCAGGGCGAGAGGTCCGGGTGGTAGCAGAGGGTCGGGATCTTGACCTGCACCTTGCGGGCCGCGTTCAGGATGGTGGTTCCCGCCGGGACCTGGACCGGGATGCCGTTGATTTCGAGACTGATCAGGTTATCCATGTTCTTCTCCAGACGTAAGTGTGCCGCAGTCTACGACCGCTGGACGGCGCCGAACTTGCAGACCTCGTGGCACTGGCCGCACTTGATGCATTTCTCGGGGTCGATACTGTGCTTCTGCTTGCGCGCGCCGCTGATGGCGGCCGCTGGGCAGACGCGGGCGCAGGCCGTGCAGCCGACGCACTTCTCGGGGTCGATCGTGTAGCGCAGCAGGCTCTTGCACTTGCCGGCGCGGCAGCGCCGGTCCGCGATGTGCTCGTTGTACTCGTCGCGGAAGTAGCGCAGCGTCGAGACGACCGGGTTCGGCGCGGTCTGGCCGAGGCCGCAGAGCGAGGCGCGCTGCATGGCCGTGGCGGTGTCGAGCATGACGTCGAGATCCGCTGCCTCGCCCTGCCCCTTGGTGATCTTTTCGAGGTAGTTGTAGAGCGTGCGTCCGCCGATGCGGCAGGGCGCGCACTTGCCGCACGACTCGTCGACCGTGAACTGGAGGTAGAACTTGGCCACGTCGACGATGCAGTCGGTCTCGTCCATGACGATCAGGCCGCCGGAGCCCATGATCGAGCCGATCTTGGCGAGGTTCTCGTAGTCGATCGGCGTGTCGAGGAACTGGGGCGGAAT
>CAZYRQ010000442.1:0-2247 GCA_964649455.1 uncultured Lentisphaerales bacterium | reverse complement strand
GTGGCCGGCTTGGTCACCTTGCCGCTGGCGGTGTTGCCGCGGGCGCCGGGATCGCACTTGACCACCTTGCGCTCGACGAAGTTGGGGAGGGTGACCTCGATCGCGGAACCCTCGAACAGCAGCGCCTCGCAGGGCATGTCGTCGACCAGGAAGAAGCGGCCGTCGCCGAGCACCTCCGCGGAAATGGACATCTCCTCGTAGTTCTCGTCGGTGAAGATGTACTTGCCGTCCGCCTCGTAGGAGAAGCGCACGTTGATGTTCGTGAGCTCCGGCTTCTCGAAGCGGTCCCCCGAGCGGAAGCTGCGGCTCAAGGTCGAGCCGTTGAGCATGTTCTTGAGCTTGCAGTTGTAGATGGCCTGGCCCTTGCCCGGCTTGCTGAAGTCGAACTCGGTGATGATCAGGGGCTGCCCATCGAGCATGATCTTGAGACCCTTGCGCAGGTCGGATGCGGTATACATGGTGCGGACCTTCTCTGTTTACCTAGGTGTGCCGGGGGCGACGGCGGCGCGCCCCGGCACGGGCGGCGGTGCTCAGGCGCCGTAGACGGCGGCATCGCCGAGCAGCTCCTCGATGCGGAGCAGCTGGTTGTACTTGGCCATGCGGTCGGTCCGCGAGAGCGAGCCCGTCTTGATCTGGCCGGCGTTGGTCGCCACGGCGATGTCGGCGATCGTCGCGTCCTCGGTCTCGCCCGAACGGTGGCTGACCACGGCGGTGTAGCCGGCCTTGTGCGCCATCTCGATGGCGTCCAGGGTCTCGGTCAGAGTGCCGATCTGGTTGACCTTGATGAGGATCGAGTTGCCGCACTTCTGCTCGATGCCCTTCTTCAGGAACTTGACGTTGGTCACGAACAGATCGTCGCCGACCAGCTGGCAGTTCTTGCCGATCTTCTTGGTCAGCAGCTTCCAGCCGTTCCAGTCGTTCTCGCCCATGCCGTCCTCGATGCTGTCGATCGGGTACTTGGCGATGAGCTCGGCCAGGTAGTCGGCCTGCTGCTCGGAGGTGCGCTGCACCCCGGGCTTCTGGGCGCCGCGGGCCTTGGTCTCGAACTTGGCGTAGTCGTAGACGCCGTCCTTGAAGAATTCCGAGGCGGCGCAGTCGAGCCCCAGGGCGATCTCGCCGCCCTCGCTCTTGCGGCCGGGCTTGTAGCCGGCCTTCTGGATGGCCTTCATGATCGTGTCGAGCGCGTCCTCCGTGCCGTTGAAGACGGGGGCGAAGCCGCCCTCGTCGCCGACGGAGGTGCTCAGGCCGCGATCCTTGAGCAGCTTCTTGAGGTTGTGGAAGACCTCGGCGCCCATGCGGAGCGCCTCGCGGAAACAGGAGGCGCCGACCGGGCGGATCATGAACTCCTGGAAGGCGATCGGGGCGTCGGAGTGCGAGCCGCCGTTGACGATGTTCATCATCGGCACCGGCAGGGCCTTGGCGTTGACACCGCCGATGTAGCGGTAGAGCGGCAGGCAGAGGTACTCGGCCGCGGCCTTGGCGCAGGCCAGCGAGACCGCGAGCAGGGCGTTGGCGCCCAGGTTGGACTTGGTGGGGGTGCCGTCGAGCTTGATCATCAGGCTGTCGATGCCGACCTGGTCGGTCACCTCCATGCCGATCAGCTCGGGGCCGATCTTCTCGTTGATGTTCTCGACCGCCTTGAGCACGCCCTTGCCGAGGTAGCGCTTCTCGTCGCCGTCGCGCAGCTCGATCGCCTCGTTCTCGCCCGTGGAGGCGCCGGAGGGCACGGCCGCGCGGCCGACCACGCCGCTCTCGAGGTAGACGTCGGCCTCGACCGTGGGGTTACCCCGGGAGTCCAGGATTTCGCGCGCGATGACATCAACGATGGTGGACATGCTTTCTTCTCCTGCTGCGTTACGCTACAATGACGGGGGTCAAGATGGGTCAGGCGGAACACTGTAGGAAAAGGATCCCCAAAATGCAAGTCAGTATTCGGCCCCCGGCGGCGGAATCTCCGTTGTTCGAGAAGACGCTGGGCAGCCGGACCGCCTTCCAGGGACGGGCGCTGCAGATCGACGTGATCGACATCGAGATGCCGGACGGCCGGCGCTCGTCGCGCGAGGTCGTCCGCCACCGCGGCGCCGTGGCCATCCTCGCCCGCACGCCGGACCGGCGCTTCCTCTTCGTCCGCCAGTACCGCAAGGCGATCGAGTCGCCCTTCGTCGAGGTCGTGGCGGGTTCCCTCGAACCCGGCGAGGCCCCCGACGTGGCCGCCCACCGCGAACTGCGCGAGGAGAGCGGCTACCG
>CAZYRQ010000441.1:0-2252 GCA_964649455.1 uncultured Lentisphaerales bacterium | reverse complement strand
TGCGCGCCTGGGATCTGGCGGCGCTGCTCTGCGTCCTGCTGGCCGCCGTCCTCTGTCTCTTCCCCGTGCCGTCGGGTGATCGTAACCGTTTCCTCTTCGGCCTGCTGGCAGCGGCGGTCTTCTGCTTCTTCCTCTCCCTGGGCCCCCGCCTCTCCGTCGGCGCCTACGGCACAAGCATACGGACAGCGATTGTTTACACGCCCAACACCCTCTACTGCAGCGCCTACCACCACTGGCTGCCGATGCTCGCCAGTTTCCGCGTCGCCTCGCGCTTCGGCGTCATCGTCCTCTTCTTCCTGATCCTTGCGGCCGGTTCGGCCCTCAACCATCTCTGCCGCGCCCTGGCCGCGCGGGGCCGCGCCGGACAGGCCGCCGGCTGGCTGCTGGCGCTCCTGCTGCTGGCGGTGTCCGGCATCGAGTCGGCCAACGTCTACATCCCCCAGTGGGGCTTCCGGCCCGTCGAGCGCGCCGCCGACTCGCCGGTCATCCGCCGGCTCGACGAACGGCAAACGCCCTTCTCGCTGGCCATGTTGCCGATGGACGAGCGCTACCGCGAGAGCATGCGGATGTTCGCCCTGCTGCGTGACCGTCACCTCTCAGTGTATGGATGGGGTGGCTTTCAACCGCTCTACGCGCGCAAGATCCAGGCGGCGGCCGGCCACCACGACGCGATGCGCGTCCATGCCCTGCTGGCCAACATCTGGCCGGAGCCCCTGCTGCTGGTCGACGGGAACGATCCAGGCGTAGCCGGCCACGATCTGCACGCCCACTTCCCGGCTTTCGTCCGTCCGGCGGCGACAAACCTGCCGTCCGACCTTGTCCAGCTCTATGCCGGCGTTGCCGAGGTCATCGACCATGACGACACCTACACGCTGATGCGGCTGAAGCCGTCGGCTCCGGCGCGCCTCGCGCGCCGGATCTTCCGTACGGATCTGGCCGGCCGACTTCCGGTCGTGCAGGCGACGCTACGGGCGGAGACGCCGACAACCGTGGCCGTGACGCTCAACCGTCAGTTGATCGCGACGGCGACAGCCACTCCCGAGGGCGCGCCGTTCCAGTGCCGGCTGGCGCCCGAAGCGCTGACGCATTCAATCTTCAACGAACTCGATTTCGAGTCCCAGACGGAGCCCTTCGTCCTCGATGCGTTCCGCCTCAGCGGGCGATGAGGACGGGGCAGGGGGCGTGGTCGGCAACCTGCTGGCGCTGCCGGAAGAGCAGCTCGAAGCGGGCCTTGCTGGAATCGAAGCCGCCCAGCACGATCAGGTCGACGCCACGGGTAGCGACCTCCTGCGGCACGACGACCTCGCTGTTGCCCGCGAGGATGACCGTCTCCAGGGCGGCGCCCTGGTCGCGCGCGCGGATGCGCGCCGCCTCGAGGTGACGCTCGCCGCTCTCGCGGAGGCCGGCCTCGAAATCGCCCACCTCCGCGTCGGTCAGCACCTTGGCGCTCAGGAGCTGGTGCAGCGTCTCGGTCTCGATGACGACGATCCCCGTCAACCGGGCGCTCAGCGCGCGGGCCAGGGCGGCGGCCAGGTCGACCGCGAGGGCCGACGTCTCCGTGCTGTCCACCAGAACCAGGATGTGTCGCACGGGCGGTTTCTTAAACATGGGCGGCCTCCTTGTCCGGTTCCGCTTCCCTTGCCAGTCGCTGCTTGATCATCCGGAGATTGACAAACGCCTCGCGCTCGCGCTCTTCGAGGCTGGCGGTGATGTAGTCGATCGTCGCCTCGTATTCGGGCATGAAGATGCGCGACAGGGCATTGCAGCGCCGCTGGGTCTTGCGCAGCTCGCGGGCTAGGCGCAGCACGGCGTTCTCCAGCTCGGCCAGTTGGGCCAGCAGCGGCAGGGCCGCCGTGAAGCGCTGCAGAGCGAGGTCGGCATTTGCCGACGTGCCGCCGAGACCGAACTGGCGGGGGCCACCCTCGGATTGCAGGGCGACCTTCGGCAGGCGGATCCCGATGACGGGCTGGTCGGCCACCTGCAACTGGTGGCGCAGACGCACGGCGAGGGCGGCGTTGTCGAGCGCGGCGGAGCCGAGATCGAGCGTGGCCTGCCGCAGGGCGGCGAAGGCCGGCCCAAGCGCCTCGGCGACGCGGCGCTCCACGTCGCGCGCTCGACCGAGGCGGCTCATCAGCTCATAGACCAGGACCTGGCGCTTCTGTTCGAGGAGGTCGAAGCCATTCCGCGCGAAATCCAACTGCTGCTTCAGCAGCAGATGGCTCGACTTCGTCGGCGCGACATTGAGCCGCTGC
>CAZYRQ010000440.1:0-2253 GCA_964649455.1 uncultured Lentisphaerales bacterium | reverse complement strand
GCCACGTCCCCGATCCGTCCGTCGAGCCGTTGTCGACCACGATCAGTTCCGCCGGGCCGTCCAGCACGCTCTCCCGCGCCAGCGCCGTCAGGCAGGCGCGGGTCACCGCCAGCTTGTTGAAGGAGAGGACGATGATCGAGTAGCGCATGGCGTCAGACGCGCGTGGCCAGGTCGCGCGCCGCCGCGGCGATCGCCGCCGCGCCGGGCATCAGCGCCGCCTCGAGCGTCCGGGCCGACGGCACCGGGCAGTCGGGCATCGCCAGGCGCTGGACGGGGAAATCGAGCCCGCCGGGGAGCTGCTCGGCGAGTTGCGCCGCGATCTCCGCGGCGACGCCGCCGGTGCGCGGCCCCTCCTCGACGATCAGCACGCGGCGCGTCTTGCGCGCGGAGGCCAGCAGCGTCTCCCGGTCGAGCGGCGCGAGCGAGCGGAGATCGACGACCTCGGCCTCGATCTCCTCGCCGGCCAGCGACGCGGCGGCGCGCTCGGCCTCGAAGGCCATCCAGGACCAGGCTATGATCGTCACGTCGGTGCCCGGACGGGCGACGCGCGCCAGTCCCGGCGCCACCGGCGCCACCGGCGCCTCGGGCATCTCCCAGCGCAGCGGGTAGAGCAGCTTGTGCTCGAGGAAGAGCACGGGGTTGGGGTCTCGGATCGCCCCCTGCAGCAGCGCGGCGAAGTCGGCGCCGGTCGCGGGCGCCACGATCTTGATGCCGGGAATCCCGAAGAAGAGCCGTTCGAGGCACTGCGAGTGGGTCGCGCCATAGCTGCGGCCCGCGCCCATCGGCGTGCGGATCACCAGCGGACAGGCGAGCCCGTAGACATAGTGCAGCTTGGCCGCCATGTTCACGAGCTGGTCGACCGCCAGCGTGATGAAGTCCATGAACATGATCTCCACCACCGGATGCAGGCCCGCCACCGCGGCACCGATGGCCGCTCCAACAAAGCCTGGCTCGGAAATCGGTGTGTTGCGGACGCGTTCTTCGCCGAACTCCGCCAGCAGCCCGCGGGTCACGCCGAACGAGCCGCCATAGGCCCCGATGTCCTCGCCCATGAGGACGAGGGCGGGATCGCGCCGCAGCTCCGCCGCCAGCGTCTCGCGCAGGATCTGGGCTGTGGTCTGCTGGCTCACGCGAACACCCCCTCGCCGGCCGCCGCGGGATCGGGTTCGGGGCTCGCCTCGGCAAAGGCGATGGCCGCCGCCACGCGGTCCGCGGCCGCCGCCTCGTGCTCCGCCTGGCCGGCCGCGTCGAGCAGGCCCGCTCCACGCAGGCGATCGGCCAGGCGGGCGATCGGCTCCTGCCGCCAGGCGGCCTGCTCCTCCTCCCGGGTTCGGTACTCGCGGCGGTCGCCGCGCGAGTGGCCGGAGAGCCGGTACGTGCGGCATTCGAGCAACGCCGGTCCCTCGCCGCGGCGCGCCCGCGCCGCCAGCGCGGCGACGGCGTCCTGCACCGCCTCGACATCGTTGCCGTCCACGCGCGCACCGGGGATGCCGTAGGCCGCGGCCCGCTCCGCCACGCTCGCCACGCTCACCCCGCAGGCCTCGGGTGTCGACATGGCATAGCCGTTGGCCTCGCAGAGCGCGATCAGCGGCAGGCGCCAGAGCGCGGCCAGGTTGAGGCTCTCGTGGATGATCCCCTGGCTGGAGGCGCCGTCGCCGAAAAAGGCGACCACCACGCGCTCGCCGCGGGTCATCCGCGCCTGCAGCGCCAGCCCCGCGGCAAAGGCCACGCTGGCCCCGGTGATGCCGTTGGTGCCATAGAAGCCCAGGGCGGGTTCCATCATCATCTGACTCCCGCCGCGCCCGCCCGAGTAGCCGGTGGCGCGTCCGAAGAGTTCCGCCATGAGCCGGCCGGGATCGGCGCCGCGGGCCAGGAAATGGCCATGGCCCCGGTGCGTGCTGGTCAGGGCGTCGCACGGCTTCAGCGCCGCCGCCACGCCTACGGCCGTCGCCTCCTGGCCGATGCAGGTATGCGCCGTGCCCATGATGCGTCCCTCGGCGAAGAGCTGCTCCACCGCCTCCTCGAAGCGGCGGATCAGCAGCATCTGGTCATAGGCGTGGATCAAGTCTGGCATGCACTTCTCTGGAGCAGGTTTTATGCCGTAAAATGCGTGTTTGACTTTCCGGTCGCCTTTCAGGTAATATGCCGCTTTCTGAAGCAGGACGGGGTTTGACTTGGTTTTGCTTCACGAGTCTTTTTTCGGGGAGTAGCGCAGCCTGGTAGCGCGTTTGGTTCGGGACCAAAAGGTCAGGG
>CAZYRQ010000439.1:0-2257 GCA_964649455.1 uncultured Lentisphaerales bacterium | reverse complement strand
CGAACTTCGCCATCACGGATTTGGGAGCCGTTACCGACGGGATCGTGAGCGTCGCGCTGCTGCCGGAGGCGTCGCCGGTCCATTTCAGGAAGGCCACGCCGGGTGTGATGACGGAGGCGACGACCGTGGCATTCGATCCATGCGGGATCCACTGCTCCGCCGGTTCCACCTGGCCGCCCGCGCTTGCCGTCGCGGTCACCTTGTATTTCACATCCCAGAGCCACGTCAGCGTCGCATGAGCCGTGTCGGCACTGTAGGTGATCGTCTTCGTCAGCTCGGTCCCTGTCGTGTCGGTACCGTTGGTCAAGGTCAGCCTCCATCCCCTGCATTCGGCGGCAATCGTTTCCCCGGCATTCGTATAGGCCGCGGGACAATTGAAAATCGTGTTGGTTCCGAAAACCGTGTTCGTCTTGCCGTAGCACGGATCTGGCGAGCCGAATTCGCCCGGCGAACCGGCGACCATCAGATACTCTCCTTCCTTTCGGCCCATCGCCTCGAATTCCACATATCCGGTACCGGTGTTATCCTGGGCGCCAAACGTCAGTTTAAGGGCGGTAACAGAGGGCGCCATCGATCCGCCGCCGGAGTCGGCGAGAAAGGCGTACAGCGCTCCGCCAGAGGAGGGGTTGCCAACCCCGTACGAGACGGCCGGCGCGCCGGTATCCGAATACCCGGCATCCCCGGAACGCCGCACCTCAACCTTGGAGATGGCGATGCCGTCGCGGCCGCCGTCTGCCCAACGGGTGAAGATGCGGATGGAATCCAGCGTCATTGCGGATTCGAAAGTCCAGGTGACCGAACCGCTCTTGATGCCGAAAATCCTCGTGTAATCGATGCTGGCGCCAGGTACAACGCCGTCGGTGAGCGCCACAGCATCCTGGGTCAACGGCTTGCCGGACTCAATGTGATAGACGATTGCCGAAGTGTCGGCGACCAGCCCGGAGAGGATGTTCCCGTCCCCGCTCGTCTTCGCGATCCAAGTGGCAGGGGTGTACTGCCCTGTTTCCCAAGCCAGGCCGCCCCGCGCCGAAAATCCGCAAACCAACATCAAAAAGCCAACGCACAGTTTTTTCATGCGATGCTCCGCCAAACTCTCGCAACTCACCACATCGGCACATGCAACATAACCACTCCGCAAATTTCAGTCAACTATCTATCACATTTTCCCGGCACAAGTTATGTCATTCTGCAAGCCATGAAGACGGGACTCCGGCAAGAGGGTCAGGGGCGCGGGTAGGCGGTTACTCCTCTTCGTCAAGTCTGAGGCCGGGGGATCCGGAGGCGTTCATTCCACCACTGGGAGCGCCGGTCTGCGCCCCGCGGAGCTTGGACGTCGCGTGATCGAGAAGCCGTTGCCAGTGTTTGCGCTCCTTGATCGACTCCTTGGCGATGGTCTTGAGAACCAGGTTGTAGCCGATGGCGGCGGAAATCCAGTCCTCCGCCTTCTCACCGCATTCGCCCAGAACCTTGCCGACGGCGGCCCGGTCGACATCCGGATGCTCCGCGATGCCGTTGGCGACCTTGATCGCCTGCCTCCACTCGCCCAGCCCCTGGTCGGTTCGGGCGCGTTGCAGCTCGACCGCGAGCTGCCAGCCGCTCTTGTGTGGATCGTTGCCGAGTCCGGCGACCCAGGCCGAAGCCGAATCCAGCACTTTCACCGCGAGCTTCGGGAGGCCGGATTCGTTGCACGTTTGCGCGATGCGGTCGAAGGCCCCGAATTTCATCGACGGCGTTCCCCCCGGTGTTTTCATCAACCGATCCAGGCAGGCGATCGCCTCCTCAAGCTGGGCTTCGGTGTAGATTTCCTCGAAATACATGTCGGTGAGCAGCGTCGCGAGCTTGCGCTGGAGGAGTTCCGCGAGGACGCCTTTGAGTTCGGCATTCTTCGCGGTTTCGTCGATCTCCCTGTCCAGCACCTTGATGGCGAGGTCGCGGCGGAGCAGGCCGCCATGGAGTGTCGCCAAGAACGACGCCCACTTGACACGCTCGAAGACGGCGTTCGCCTTGATCGCTGCTTGCAGCCGCTTTTCGGCGGCGGGCACCGCGAGGTCGTAGCGATCCATACGGGCGAGTTTCTCGGGGTCGGTCTCGGTGCAGGTGCAGGGCGGAAGCTGCTCCAGCGCGCCAATCTTCCTTGTCCAGCGCTCCGGCGGAAGCGGACCGGTCTTCTCCTGAAGGGCGACGATCCGCCGCGCCACTTCCCGGCGGAAGGCGACCAGATCGACCACGCGGTCGGGCTCGATGCGTTCGAGCCATT
>CAZYRQ010000438.1:0-2257 GCA_964649455.1 uncultured Lentisphaerales bacterium | reverse complement strand
GTAATGGGTCAGTTTCTGGGGGGTGCGAGTTTGGCGCATGGAGGTGGCGACTGCAGTCCTGGTCGGTTGACGCGGGATGACGAGGGCCGGGCGTTGCACTGGCCCCTGAACTCGGCGCCGTGCGCGTCATCCGTCTCCCGGTGCTGGGGTGGAAGTGCTCGAGACGTGGCGCACGGTGGCTGTCGTCCGTCCACCGCCGGGTCCTTCCTTTTTTCCGTCGGCGCATCTTTTATGCTTGCATTGTCGTATGTAGTTTGTTATACATACGCGCATGGCACGCAAACCCGCTCCGCAAACATCCGAACATCAGGCCTTTCTGGAGGAAGTCGCCGGCTACTGGCCGCTGGCCAAGGGGTCGCTTTCCGAGGTCCGGAAGCCATGCACACGCCGGGGCTGCAAGGCGTGCGCGCAGGGGCGCGGACATCCGGCAGCCATCTTCACCTACCGTGAGGAGGGCAGGCTGCGCTGCATGCATGTGCGGCCGGACTTCGTCCCCGTGCTTCGCCAAGCGATCGAGCATGGGCGCAAGCTCGAGGCTGCGCTGGTGCGGCTCGGTCGCGAGGCGGTGCTGAGAAGCCGTGGAGGGCCGCGATGAGGGGCGGGCGCCGGGCCGCTTCCGACCCATCCTACTGCAAGGGATGCCTGGAGAAACTGCAAACCATCGATCGGCTGACGGTGGAGATCAAGCGGCTCAAAGACAAGCTCCGGCGCCAGGAGCGCACAGCGAAGGAAAAGCCGTTCGGAGCTTCCACGCCCTCGTCGAAGCGGCTGGTCAAGGCGGCCTCGACGGAGGAGGCGCGGGCGAAACGCGGGGGCGCGCGGCCGGGGCACGAGGGTCACGGGCGGGCCGCGGCTTCCGAGGAGACCGCCGACACGGTCGAAGCGCTGCCCGCGCCGGCGGCCTGTCCGGACTGCGGCTGCGCGCTGGAGGACTGGGGGGTGCGGGAACGCACGGTTTACGACTGCGAGCCCGTGCGTCGGAAGACGCGGCTGATACGCGTCGGCGAGGGACGCTGCCCGGCGTGCGGCAAGACACACCGCAGCCGGCTGCCCGGCGTGCTTCCCCATTCGGCCCTTTCCAACCGGTTGCTGGCGCAGACCGCCAAGTGGCACTACGCCGACGGGCTGACGATGGGGCACGTGGCACGCCAGTTCGGCGTCCCCGAGGGCACGCTGTTCGGACGCATGCGGACGCTCGCGGACATCTGCCGTCCAGCCTCGGACTGGCTGGTGGAACAGTACCGTGCGGCTCCGGTCAAGCACGCCGACGAGACGGGCTGGCGTTGCGACGGGGCGAACGGCTACGCCTGGGGCTTCTTCACACCCGACACCAGCATCTTCCGCTGCCGCGGCACGCGATCCGGTGCCGTCGCCTTGGAGGTTCTCGGGGATGGTCGCGCGGGCGAGGAGACACTCGTGGTCGACCGTTACGGCGGCTACAACCGCTTCGGAGGGAACATCCAGTACTGCTACGCACACCTGAAGCGCGACACGGAGGACATCGTCACGGAAAATCCGGACAGCGCCGAGTGCAAGGCGTTCGCCGACGAGTTCGTCCCGCTGCTCTCGAAGGCGATGGGGCTGCGCACAGAACCCCTCGGCGACGAGGACTTCCTCGCCGCCGCCGCCGCCATCGAAGCATCCATTCGCGGGTGCGCCGCCCGGTCGGCCCGTCATCCCGCCGTGCAGCACATCCAAAGCATCTTCCGGGAACAGGAGAAACGGCTCTTCCACTGGGCGCACGACCGGGCGGTCCCAGCCGAGAACAACCGCGCCGAACGCGAACTGCGCCCCCTGGTCATCGCGCGCAAAACCAGTTTCGGTTCCCAGCCGGAGAAGGGCCGGGAAACCCGCGAGATCCTCATGAGCGTCTTCAACACCCTCGCCAAGCGCGGCGACGACGCCCTCGCCGCTTTCATCGCCATGCTCGACGCCCTCGTCGATAACCCGAAGTTGGACGTCGCAAGCTGCCTCTTCGGCGAGGCCCGCTGTCCCGTGCCAGGCTGACGCGGACTCGCGCCGCGACCCCGAGACACAGCCCGCAAGCGAAAGCCGCCACCCCCCAAACCGACGACAAGCGCGGGCGCATTCATGCGCCTCATCTCGCTCAACCCCAGAAACTGACCGATTACATTACCCGATTGACGAACCGCGGCGAATATGGCATCCTTTGAACATAGGCGGTTCTGACGGTCTCGCTATGCTTCGGGGGTGTCGTCGTCTTGTTTTCGCGGGTGGCAAGCACCCGCCAAGCGAA
>CAZYRQ010000437.1:0-2257 GCA_964649455.1 uncultured Lentisphaerales bacterium | reverse complement strand
AGGTTGGCCTTGTCGGTCTCGATCTCGAAGAGGATGTCGCCCTTGGCGACCGCATCCCCCTCCTGCTTCACCCACTTGACGATGGCGCCTTCCTCCATCGTCTGGCCCAGCTTCGGAAAGATAACCGTCTGCGCCATCAGAGGACCTCCTTGCAGGCGGCGACGATGTCGCCGGCGTTGGGCAGGAACGCCTGCTCGAGCACGTAGGCCTGCGGCGCGATGCCGTCCTTGGCGCCGACGCGCAGCACGGGGGCGTCGAGGAAGTCGAAGGCCTCGGCCATGATGCGCGAGGCGATCTCGCCGGTGAAGCTGCCGATGTTGACGGCCTGGCTGACGACGACGCAGCGGCCCGTCTTGCGGACCGACGCGAGGACGGTCGCCATGTCGAGCGGCACGAGCGAACGGAGGTCGATGACCTCCGCCGAGCGCCCCTCGGCGGCCAGCTTGTCGGCGGCCTTGAGGCAGTCGTGCAGGGCCGGGCCCCAGGTGACGATCGTCACATCGGTGCCGGCGCGCTTGACCTCGGCCGCGCCGAGCGGCGTCAGGTACTCGCCTTCGGGCACCGCGCCCTTCATGTTGTAGAGGAGCTGCGACTCGACGAAGAGGATCGGGTTGTTGTCGCGGATGGCGGACTTCAGCATCCCCTTGGCGTCGGCCGGCGTGGCGGGATAGACGACGTAGAGGCCGGGGATGTGGGCGAACATCGACTCGAGCGTCTGCGAGTGCTGGCCGCCGTAGCCCTTGCCGCCGCCGACGCTGGCGCGGATGACGAGCGGCACCTCGACGGTCGCGCCCGACATGTAGTGCCACTTGCCGGCCTGGTTGGCGATCTGGTCGGAGGCCATCAGGGCGAAGTCCATGTACATCAGCTCGACGACGGGGCGCATGCCGGTCATCGAGGCGCCGACGGCCGTGCCGCAGATGGCGGCCTCGGAGATCGGCGAGTTGAAGACGCGCTGGCGGCCGAAGGCGTCGATCAGCCCCTTGGTGACCTTGAAGGCCCCGCCGTATTCGGCGATGTCCTCGCCGTAGAGCACGACGCGGTTGTCGCGCTGCATCTCCTCGATGAGCGCCTCCTTGATCGCGTCCTTGTAGGTGAGCTGGCCCTCGGCGCGCTTGATCGCCGGGATCTCGCCCAGTAGCTCGATCTTCGCGGCCGCCTCGGGCACCGTCGCGGCGGTCGTGTCGGTGTACATGTACTTGATCACGTCGCGCGGATCGGGATCGGCGGCGGTGGCGGCGCGGGCGGCGGCGCGGGCGTTGCGGTCGGCGACGCGCGCCTTGAGGGCGGCGAGCTTCTTGGCCGTGATGGCGCCGGCGTCGAGCAACTGCTGCTCGAAGGTGGCGAGGGGATCGAGCGCCTTCCAGGCGGACTCCTCGTCCTTCGTGCGGTATTCGTTGCGCGGGTCGCTGAGCGAGTGGCCGTAGTAGCGGTAGGTGTTGAACTCGATCAGGACGGGGCCCTCGCCCTTGCGGCACTTTTCGGCGGCGCGGCGCATGGCGTCGAGGCAGGCCAGCAGGTCCATGCCGTTGACGACCTCGGCGTTGAGGTTGTTGTCGGCGAAGCCGGCGGCGCGGCGCGCCATCTGGCCGATGCCGGTGACCTCGCGGTCGGCGCGGCCGGTCATGCCGTAGTGGTTGTTGATCAGGGCATAGACGATCGGGAGGCCGAAGCCGTCCTGGCCGGCGTAGTCGGGATCGGTGAACTGGCCCATGGCGGCCCAGTTGAGCGACTCCATCACCACGCCGTTGTTGTAGGCGCCGTCGCCGGCGAAGCAGCAAGTCACCTTGCCGTTGCCGAGGTAGCGCGCGCTCATGGCGGCACCGGTGGCGATCGGCACGCCGCCGCCGACGATGGCGTTGGCGCCGAGGTGACCGACGCGGAAGTCGGCGATGTGCATGCCGCCGCCGCGGCCCTTGCAGTAGCCGTCCTCCTTGCCGAAGAGCTCGGCGATGGCGCGGTAGACGTGGTCCTCCAGCCCGGCCTCGATCAGTTCCTTGCGCTTCTCGCTCGACTCCCAGGGGAGGCGCGCGCGGAGTTCCTCGACGCTCATGCCGCGGATCGCGGCGCAGCCCTTGGCCAGCGAATCGCCGTGGCCGCGGTGGGTCGAGGTGATGTTGTCGTCGTAGCGCATGCCGGCGCAGCAGCCGACCGCCGTGGCCTCCTGGCCGATCGAGACGTGGGTGGGCCCGCGGTAGTCGTAGCCGGCGCAGGAGGGATAGGCGCCCGTGCGCAGCTTGACGATCATCTCCTCGAA
>CAZYRQ010000436.1:0-2265 GCA_964649455.1 uncultured Lentisphaerales bacterium | reverse complement strand
AGGACGGCCACATCGACACCGTCATCGGCCTCCCCGCCAACCTCTTCTACTCCACCGGCATCCCGGTCTGCATCCTGGTCCTCAAGAAGTGCAAGAAGCCCGACGACGTCCTCTTCATCAACGCCGCCGAACATTTCGTAAAAGGCAAACGCCAGAACGTCCTTCTCCCCGAGCACATCGACAAGATCGTCGACACCTACCAACACCGCCGCGAAGAACCCCGCTACTCCAGGCGCGTCTCCATGGCCGACATCGCCGCCAACGACTACAACCTCAACATCTCCCGCTACATCAGCACCGCCCAGGCTGAAACCGAGATCGACCTCGCCGCCACCCACGCCGAACTGGTGCGGCTCTCCAAAACCGTTTCCAAGGCCCGCGCGCGGCATAATGAATTTTTGAAGCAACTCGGCCTTCCCATCCTGCCGGAAACGGACTAGAATACAATGACGAAGCACGGGGCAGCCAAAGACGGCGTGAGGGGTGTCGAGGCCGGAGGGGGGGACGCCCCGCGGGACGACGTCGAGGTTATCGCCCAGGTTTTCAGCAACGCCACACCAGAAAGGTCTCAGGCATTGAACCCTAAAACCATGATCGCGGCGGCCTTCGCCTGCCTGGCGTTGTCGCTCTCCGCCCAGGTGGAAGTGCCGGCTCCGGAGCAGATGCGCGCCTGGCTCGCCGGCTACCAGGCGTTGTGCGGCGGGCAATCGCCGCTGGCCGCACACGCCCGGCGCCTGGCGCAGGCCACGGACCGGCAGAAGGCCAACGCCTACCGCGTCGCGCGCGACGCCACCAACGCGTCGGACCTGATCCACTACACGGTTCCGCCCATGAGCGAGACGCAGTACCTGCCGGACGCGTATCCCTTCGACGGCGAGGCGGGCCAGCCGGTTCGCATCGTGGCCGCGCAGAACGAGTACGAGCCCGGCTCGTTCGTGGTCTATCCACTCCGTTCGTTCGGCAAGGCGGCGTTTGACGTCGGCGAGCTCAAGACGGCCAACGGCCAGGTGTTCCCCGCGGCCGCGCTCGATCTCAAGGTCGTCAAGGTCTGGTATCAGAACGGGAACGGCTGGTACAGCTACTTCCAGGACACCGGCCTCAAGCTCTGCCCGGAACTGCTGCTCAACGACGAGGACTTGATCCGGGTGGACACGCGGAAGGCCGCCAACTACGCGCGTCTGACGGAAGCGGACGGCACCGTCTCCTACCGCTGGCTCACCCCGCCGCGCGCGGTGGACAACCGCATCGAGGACGCGCCGGGCTACCGGCTCGACGAGTCGTTCTGCGCGATGAAACCTAACTTCAAAGACGCCGTCACCTTCCAGGGCGCGACGCTCGACGAAGGAGTGTTCAAGCAGTTTTTCCTGACGGCGCATGCGACGGAGCAGCAGGCGCCCGGCCTCTACACCGGCGCCATCACACTCAGAAAGGACGGCAAAGTCATCGGCAGCATCCCGGTTGAACTGCGCGTGCTGCCGTTCGTTCTGCCGAAGCCGAAGACGTACTTTGACAAGAACAAGGATTTCCTAGCCTTCTTCTGCGAATACATCAGCCTCGAGCAGATCCGCCAGATCAACGGCAACGACCAGGATCTGGCGGAAAAGCAGCTCATTTCACTGCTGAAGAACTTCGCCCGCCACAACGAGGTGATGCCCAACTTCCGCGAGAAGTTCAGCCGACCCGACATCAGCAAGGCCGCCGGTCTGGACACGTCCACCTTCGTGACCACCTCCATGCTTCTCAGCAGACCTGCGGACATGAAGTACGATGCGCGCCGGAAGAAGGCGGAGCAACTCCGCAAGTTCGGCAAGGCGGAAGGCTACTATGCAACGTGGGGCGATGAATACGGCCTCGGCACGCTGAACGGTATCCGGCCGATGATCGACATCTACAAGCGTGAAGGCTTCAAGTTCGTGATCAACAGCCGCCACGGATACTCCGCAGCCGCGTATCTGGCCGACCTCTTCTGGCCGCCGGTGAATCCCGATTACGGCAGTGCGCTCACTACGTCCAAGCTCAACGCGCTCGGTGGCGACGCCTACTTCGGCTGGTACGCCGCCCAGCACGTCGGCGTGGAAAATCCCGCCTTCATCCGCCGCCAGTATGGCCTCGCGCCCTACCGTGCGGGGTTCAGTTGCCACTTCAACTATGCCCACCACCTGAACGGTTACAACGACGTGCGCGGCGATACCTACAGGTCCATGAACTTGGTCTATGGCGACGGCAACGGCGTCCTGGACACGCTCGCCTGGGAGGCCTTCCGCG
>CAZYRQ010000435.1:0-2283 GCA_964649455.1 uncultured Lentisphaerales bacterium | reverse complement strand
TCCGTTTCGCCCAGGCCCGCATGCCGTGAGCCAATGAGGGTGAACCAATGAGCCGATGAGGGTCGCCGATGAGCCGATCGAGCGCTTGACTTGGAGAGGGTGCCGGCCTAGAATCGAGCGCCACGACGGCACAGCAGCAGTTCTCATTTTGTCCACTGCGAACTCGTGCAGAACAGTAATCGGAGTTGAGAATTGCTGTCGGCACAAGGCCACCACCACAACAACAACAACAACCGTATGAATACTCGTCTCGGCTCCCTCTTCCAGGATCACATGGTGCTGCAGCGCGACCGCCCGCTGCCGGTCTGGGGCTGGTGCCGGCCCGGCGCGACGGCGACCGTCAGGCTGGGGGCGGCGCAGGCCGACGCGCAGGCGGATCGCGAGGGCCGCTGGTTGGCGGTTCTGCCGCCGCAGCCGGCCGCCGGGCCTCTGGTGCTCACGGTGCAGGCCGACGGCACCGAGACCCGGCTTGCGGATGTCTGGCTCGGCGAGGTCTGGCTCGCCTCGGGCCAGTCGAACATGCAGATGACGGTCTCCGCCAGCCGCGACGCCGCCCGCGAGACCGCCGCCGCCGCCCATCCCGGCATCCGGGTCTGGACCACCGCGCGCGTGGCCGCCATGGCACCGCAGGAACGGGTGGAGGGACGCTGGCAGGTCTGCGCGCCCGGCAACGTCGGGGGCTTCACCGCGGCGGGCTATTTCTTCGCGCGCGAGCTGCACCACGAGCTGGGCGTCGCCATCGGGATCATCGACAGCTCGTGGGGCGGCACCGTCGCCGAGGCCTGGACCAGCCGCGAGGGGCTGCTGGCCGAGCCGGCGCTCCGCGGCTACACCGACCGGCTCGACCAGTTTCTCGGCCCCGACGGCCAGGTCGAGCGCGAGGCCTTCGAGAAGCTCCTGGCCGACTGGCGCGCGCGGGTTCCTGTGGATGCCGACAACGTCGGCGAGCGGGAGGGCTGGCACCTGCCCGGCGCCGACGAGACCGGCTGGCGCACGATGAAACTACCGTCGCTCTGGCAGTCCGCCGGCCACGTTATCAACGGCGTCTTCTGGTTCCGCCGCGCCATCGAGATCCCCGCCGCCTGGGCCGGGCGCGACCTGGAGGTGCATGTGGGCGCCTGCGACAAGCGCGATTACACCTACTTCGACGGACGCCTCCTCGGCAGCCTGGGCATGGAGGAGTCGCCCGATGCCTGGCGGACGCCCCGTGTCTACCGCCTTCCCGGCGCGACCGTCGCGGCCGGCCGGCACGTCGTCGCAGTGCGCGTCTTCAGCGAGCTCTACGGGGGCGGCATGACTGGCCCCGCCGAGGAGATGTGGGTGGCGCCGTCCGGCGCCGGATCCGGCGAGCGCCAGCCCATCGACGGGGTCTGGCGCTACCGAATCGAGCAGGATTTCGGATGCACGCCGCCGCCGCCCATCGCCTACGGATCCGGCAACCCGAACACACCCACGGCGCTCTACAACGGCATGATCGCCCCGCTCGTTCCCTATGCGCTCAAAGGCTTCATCTGGTATCAGGGGGAATCCAACGCCGCGCGCGCGACCGAATACCGCCTCCTCTTTCCGAACCTGATCCGCGACTGGCGCCGCGTCTTCGGGCAGGGCGAGCTGCCCTTCCACTGGGTGCAGCTCGCCAACTATCGCGGCTGCGCTGACACGCCGGTCGAAAGCGACTGGGCGGAGCTGCGCGAGGCCCAGCGGCTGACGCTCGACCGGGTCGCCCATGGCGGCATGGCGGTCATCATCGACATCGGCGATGCCGATGATATCCACCCGAAGAACAAGCAGGACGTGGGACGGCGTCTGGCCCTCTGCGCGCTGGCCAACGACTATGGGCGCCCCGACCTTGTCGGCTCGAGCCCCCTGCCCGTCCGGGCCATCCGGCGCGACGGAGCGGTGCTCGTACGCTTCCAGCCGGTGGCGGATGGGCTGGCGCTCAGCAGCGGCACCCTGCCGGAGGGCTTCGAGCTGGCGGGCGCCGACCGCGTTTTCCATTGGGCCGAGGCACGGATCGAAGGCCGCGACGCCGTAGTTCTGCGGGCGGACGCCGTTGCCGAGCCACGCTGGATCCGCTACGCCTGGTCCGACAACCCGCGGGCCAATCTGGTCGGCGGCACCGGCCTGCCCACCTCGCCTTTCGAAACGGCGGTGCCCGGCGGCGACTGGCTGTCGGAATAGCGCATGGAGAAGCGGGTGAAAAGGCAAATCGGGTGGCATAAGGCGAGGGACGGGGCTGAAGCCCCTGAACGACTTCCGCCTGAAGGCGGGACTCCGACGCGA
>CAZYRQ010000434.1:0-2283 GCA_964649455.1 uncultured Lentisphaerales bacterium | reverse complement strand
GCCCACCTCGCCCGACTGCAGATCGACCAGGAAGCAGAGGTAGGGCTGGTTCTCGCCGGGGGCGATGTAACCCTCGTAGCTCCCCGCCCCGAGCAGCTTGGCCTTCACCTCGGCGGCGCGGTCGTCGAAGGCGTCGAAACGGAAGTGCAGTCCGTTGACATCGCAGATGAAGGAGAGTTCGGTGGGCTTCCGCTTCGCCGCGCCGCCGTCGGCGCCGATGCCCTCGCCGCGGTTGCCAGTGGCCACGTCCGTCGCAAGGAACTCCATGTTGCCGCCGTAGGTCCGATCCAGCAACTGCCGCTCGGTCGTGGGCGCCGCGCTGTCCCAACCGTCGATGCCGGTGATCGGGCGGGCGCTGAAGGTCACGGTATAGCGCTTGCGCGGCTGCGGCACGAAGAGCCCCTCGCGCAGAGCCGCGACGGCGCGCGCGGTGTTCTCCAGGTTCGCCTGCATCACCGTGGCGCCGACGCTGGCCATCGTTTGAGCGCGCTGCGCCGGCGCGAGCGCCAGCTCCTTCGCGGCCACGGCCTCCGTCCTGGCCAGGCCCGCTGAGATCGTGGCGACGTCTGCCCGTGGATCGCGCAGGCCCAGCGCGGCGACAGTCATCTTCATCTGGTAGGTCTCCTGCGGCGTGAAGCCGACATAGACCTGCGCCTCGCGCGCCAGGGCCACGGCCTCGTCCAGCCGTCCCTGGGCGGCGTAGGCGTTGATCCCGCACACGGTCGTCTTGAAGTCGAGGTTGGGCGTCACCAGAGGCTTCAGCCAGCCGAGGTAGCGCAGCGTGCCGGCGTAATCGCCGAAGTAGGCGGTACCGCTCCCATTCTGCGTGATGCGGTTGACGAAAGTCGAAACCGCCCGGTTGGTGTTGGACTGGATGAAGAGATCGTGATGCTTCACCGCGACCGGCACGTCACGCGGATCAAACGTCAGGAAGCTCTGGTAGGCGCTGGCGCGCGCCTCGCGGGTGCTGGTCTCATCTTCGAGCACTTGGAGCCGCAGATCCCGCGCTTGCTCGGCGAACGGCGAGTGCTGGCTCCCCAGCACGGCGGCCGCATCGAGCCGCTCGCCGCGGTCGAGCCAGAGACGGGCGGCCTCCTCGAACCGCAGGCCCTCCGTCAGCGTCGCCACGGAGAGCCGGATGACGCGGTTGGTCATGTCGGCCGTCTGGAAGTAGCGGTAGGCCTCCTGGTAGACGGGCAGCGCCTTGTCTTCCTGCTCCTGCAGGAGATAGAGACGGCCGACGGATTCGAGAATCTGCGCCACCAGCGTCGTGTTGAGTCCCGGCAAGCCCAGGGCCTGGCGCAGGCGCTTTTCGGCGTCGGCATAGTCGCCCGCTTCGATCACCGGCTGCGCTAGGGTGGCGTTGGCCGCCACGCGGCTGGCGGCGGGCGCATTGGTGTTGGCCAGGATCGCCTCCGCCTGGGCGCGGGCGTCCCCGCCACGCCCGAGGGCGGCGAGCGTGCGCTGCAGGCTCTCGCGCAGCATCACCTCCTCGGCAGCCGGCAGCCCCCCCTCGGCCAGCAGTTTTTCGGCGACCGGCACCGGGCGCGCCTTCTGTTCCGCGCTGCGCTCGTCCCGGAAGATGTTCACCAGCTCGGCGGCCACGCGCCCGCGCGTCGCCATGGGCGCCTCGGCATCGTTGATCAGCGCCAGGGCGCGTTCCTCAGCGGCGTCGAGGTTACGCGGCTTGACAGCGTGGTTCACGATATAGATCAGATCCTGACGCACGGCCGCGCGCTGGGCGGCATCCAGCGGCAGGCGCAGCAGTTCGTCCAGCAACGGCACGGCTTCCTCCGGTTGCTTCAGGCTGCTCCGGAGCCAACCCGCCGCTTTCCGGCCGAGCGCCAAGCGCAGGCCGACCGGCGCGGGGGCGTCCTGCATGACCTCGCGGGCCAGCGCGACGGCGTCGGTTGTCCGGCCGTCGGCCGCCAGTATGTCAACCGCCTGGTGCTTGAGCTTGGCAATCTCGTCATTGCTCAGTTCCGGCACCGCCAACTGGGCCAGGGTCGTCTCGAAGGCCGCCGCATACTGCTTCTGGCGCATCTGCACGGCCTGCTTGAGTCCGAGCCACGACTTGACCTTGACCGTCAACTGGCCGCGCAGGGCCAGGAGCTGGTCGAAGGCGGCCAGTGCTTGCGCGTCGAAGGCGCGCGCGCGGTCGTTGTAGTGGAAGTTCGCCTGGGCCTCCAGCGCCTGCACGCGCAGATCCTCGACCGTCTGCGCCTTGACCAGGGCCTCGAAGGCGGCGTTGGCCTCGGCGGCCTTGCCGCTGTCGCGCGCCAG
>CAZYRQ010000433.1:0-2283 GCA_964649455.1 uncultured Lentisphaerales bacterium | reverse complement strand
ACGATTGTCAGCGGACTGTTCGACCACATGGTGCTGCAGCGCAACCGCGCCGACCGCAGCGAGGCGGCGATCGCCGGCAAGACGACGGCGCGGGGGCCCGTGCTGGCCACGGTGCGCGCGAAGGGCCGGAAGCTGAAGGGCTTCGACCGCCGGCGCATCGGGAGCGCCGCGCGCGGCCGCTTCAGCGCCGTGCTCAAGGGCCTGCCCGTCGGCGGCCCCTACGACATCGAGCTGGCCGCGGGCGGCGAGAATCTCCAGGTGAGCGACGTGCTGGTCGGCGACGTCTGGCTGCTGGGCGGCCAGTCGAACATGCAGGGCTGCGGCTTCCTGACGCGGCCGCGCCTGCCCGTGGACGAGGCCGTGCGGGCCTTCTACATGGATGACCGCTGGGCGCCCGCCGCCGACCCGATCCACAACATGTGGGCCTGTGTCGATCCGGTGCACATCACCCTCTGCGGCGGTATCCGGCCGGCCAAGCCGTCACCCGACTGGGGCGCCTGCCCCGGGCCGGCCTTCGGGCTGGAGATGCACCGCCAGACGGGGGTTCCGCAGGGGCTCGTCGCCTGCGCCCACGGCGGCACCAGCATGACCCAGTGGGATCCCGTCAAGCGCAAGCTCGGCGGCGCCAGTCTCTACGGCGCGCTGGTGCGCCGTCTCGTCAAGAACGGCGGACGCGTGGCCGGCGTGCTCTGGTACCAGGGCTGCAGCGACGCGAACCCCGCCAACGCGCCGCTCTACACCCCGCGCATGCAGCGGCTCTGCGCCGCCCTCCGCCGCGACTGCCGCGATCCGCGGCTGCCGATCGCCATCGTCCAGATCGGCCGGGTGATCGGCTGGGGAGCGGGGAACGCGGCGCCCTGGAACAGCATCCAGGAGCAGCAGCGCCGGCTGCCCGGCGTCGTCCGCGACCTGCTGACCGTGCCGGTCATCGACCTGCCCCTGGACGACAACATCCACATCAGCGGCGAGAGCCAGACCGTGCTCGGCCGGCGTCTCGCCGAGGCGCTCCAGACGCTGCGCAAGGCCCCGAAGGCGTGGCCCGCGCCGATCAGCCTCGGGAAGATCGCGGTCGAGCACGAGCGCGGCCGCACGGTGATCGTCGCCGCGTTCGACAACGTGGTCGGCCGGCTGCGCGCCGGCAGCCGGCCCAGCGGCTTCGCGCTCGCGACGCTGGGGAGCGCGGAAAACCACTACGACATCCGTCTCGACGGCCGCCAGGCCCGGATCTACACGGGCCACACCGAGGATGCCCTCTCCGGCGCGGAACTCCACTACGGCCACGGCACCAATCCCTACTGCAACATCACGGACGAGGCGGGGCGCTCGCTCCCGGTCTTCGGACCGGTGCCGATCGGTGTGCCGCGGGCGCTCACCCCCTTCATCCAAACGCTGCGCGTGAGCGCGTTCCAGCCCGGCGCGGGCAAGCTCGGCGCGCTTCCCTTCCCCCCCGCGCTGGAGTCGCTCGGGTTCCAGACGCGGAGCTTCCCGACCAACTTCTGCGACCTGCATCCCGAGATCGCGGAGCTGAAGGACGACGCCGTGGTCTACTTCGCCTGCCGCTTCACCTGCCCGTCGGCCATGCGCCTCGCCCTGCTGCTGGGCTACGACGGCCCAGTCAAGGCCTGGGTCGACGGACGGGAGGTCGCCCATGACCCCGACGGCGTCAATCCGGCCATCCCCTCGAAGTGCACCGTCCCCTTCAAGGCCGCCGCCGGCGCGCACGAGATCGTGGTGGCGCTGGGCACGAACCACAGCGCCGCCTGGGGCATCTTCCTCCGGATCGAGCGCCTGGGCATTCCGCCGCGCCGGCTCGTCAGCCATCCGGAAACCATCGCCCTGCCCGAGGTGCTGGGATGATCGACAGGCTTAAGGAACCCGCGCGCAACCTGCCGGTCACGGGCGCGTTCGACGTGGTAGTGGCCGGCGGCGGCATCGGCGGCGTTGCCGCGGCCGTCGCCGCCGCCCGCACGGGCGTCTCCGTCTGTCTGCTGGAGAAGGAGTGCTCGCTCGGCGGCCTCGCCACGGTGGGCAACGTGACCGTCTGGCTGCCGATCTGCGACGGCCGGGGCCGCCAGGTCATCGGCGGCATCGGCGAGGAGTTGCTGCGGCTCTCGGTGCACGATCTCCGGCTGCCCAACAAGGCGGCGGGATTCGCCGGCGTGCCGTCCTGCTGGGAACCGGGCGGCGATCCCGAGGCGCGGCGACAGACCCGTTTCATGACCCAGTTCAATCCCGCCGCCTACATCCTGGGACTCGAACGCTGGGTGCTCGACGCCGGCGTCA
>CAZYRQ010000432.1:0-2291 GCA_964649455.1 uncultured Lentisphaerales bacterium | reverse complement strand
GACCGATGATCCAACTCTCCGTGATGACCTCGTTCGGCTGGTGGGACGATGGCGTCCTCGGCCCCCGCGAACTGCTTGCGCGCCTGGCGGCGCACGGCGCCCGGGGAGTCGAGGTGCTCGATGCCGATTTCTACCAGAACCCCGCCTTCGCCCGCGACTATCCCCTCTGGCTTGCGGAGCACAACCTGCGGCTGATCGCCGTGGACGTGATCTGCAATCTGGTCCACAAGGGCGCGCCGGACCGCCGCCGCGCGCAGGACGAGCTCCGGCGCGGTCTCGATGTCTGCGCCGAACAGGGCGCCTCCGTCGCCCACTGCGCCGGCAGCCAACTGATCGAGGGCGTGACGCCGGCCGACGGCCGCAAGATGATCGCCGACCTGCTGGGCGAGGCATACGATGTCTACACGCGGAAGCATGGCGTCGTGCTGGCCATCGAGAACTACGGCCTGTCTCCCGATCTGATCTGCCGCAAGGCCGACTGCCTCGATGTGCTGGATCGGGCCGGTGGACGCGTGAAGATGGTCTTCGACACCGGCAACTTCCTGGCGGTCGGCGAGCGCGCCGAGGAGAACCTGGCCGACTGCTACGACCGGATCGCGATGTGCCACTTCAAGGACTGGACGCCCGCCTCGCGCCCGGCGACCGACACCGCGCCGGCCGTCTTCGAGAACAGCCGTCTCGGCGCGGGCGTCATCCACAACGCCCTGGTCGCCGAGATGCTGCTGGCACGCGGGTACGACGGCTGGGTCTCGCTCGAATCGTGCCGCCACGACGGCGAGACCGTCGACGAGACGCTGGCGCGCGAACTGGCCCTGCTCCGCCGCTGGTTCAAGCTGGCCTAGCGCGCCTTGAGCTGCGGGAAGAGGATCACGTCGCGGATCGCCTCGGTGCCCGTCAGCAGCATCACGAGGCGGTCGATGCCGAGCCCGAGCCCGCCCGCCGGCGGCATGCCGTGCTCGAGGGCCGTGATGAACTCCTCGTCGATCTTCTCCGTCTGCCCGCCCGCCTGCGCCGCGAAGGCCCGGCGCTGCTCGAAGGGATCGTTCTGCTCGGTGTAGCCCGGGCAGAGCTCCTTGCCGGCCACGACGAACTCGAAGACGTCGGCCAGCGACGGGTCGTCGGCGCACGCCTTGGCGAGGGGCACGAAGGCGCGCGGCACGCGCGTGACGAAGGTCGGCTGGCGGAGTCGCTTCTCGACCAGCTTGTCGTAGACCTCGTGCGTGATCAGCAGGTGATCCCAGGCCGGATCGACGGCGACGCCGGCGGCCTCGGCCTTCGCGCGCGCCGCGGCCGCGTCCAGTCCGAACCAGTCGGCGCCCATCGCCTCCCGCACCAGCTCGTGGTAGGTCGCCTCGCGGTACGGCGGCGTGAAATCGATGCGCTCGCCCGTCTCGGCGGACTCCACCTCCATCCGTCCGAGCACCTGGCGGCAGAGGTGCGGCAGCAGCTCCTCGATGATCCGCTTCATGGAGGAGCGGTCGCCGAAGGCCTCGTAGATCTCGAGCACGGTGAACTCGGGGTTGTGCGTGCGGTCGAGCCCCTCGTTGCGGAAGTTGCGGTTCATCTCGAAGATCTTGTCGAACCCGCCGACGAGCAGGCGCTTGAGATAGAGCTCCGGCGCGATGCGCATGTACATGTCGCAGTCGAGGGCGTTGTAGCGGGTGACGAAGGGGCGCGCCGCGGCGCCGCCGGCCTGCGGCTGCATCATCGGCGTCTCCACCTCCTGGAAGCCGCGCGCGGCGAGGAAGGCGCGGATCTCGCGGACGACGGCGATGCGCGTGTCGAAGCGCGCGCGGACCTCGGGGTTGGCCACGAGGTCGAGGTAGCGCTTGCGGTAGCGCTCCTCGGTGTCGACCAGCCCGTGGAACTTCTCCGGGGGCTGCAGGATGGCCTTCGACAGCAGCGTCCACTCCTCCACGTGCAGGCTCTGCTCGCCCATGCGCGTGACGAAGAGGCGTCCCGCGACGCCGATCGTGTCGCCCATGTCCAGCAGGCTGAACGCGTTGAAGGCGGCCTCGGGCAGATCCTTGCGGTTCAGGTAGATCTGGAAGCGGTCGGAGCCATCCCGCAGGTCGGCGAAGATGCTCTTGCCCATGGCCCGGATCGCCATGAGGCGCCCGGCGGCGCGGACGACGCGTCCCTCCTCGAAGCCGGCGCGGATTTCCGCCAGGCGCCCCGTGCGCGCGAAGGCGGCGCCAAAGGGGCTATAGCCGAGCTCCGCCAGGGCGGCCAGGTTGCGGATGCGCTGCTCGCGGTAGGTGTTGACGGCGGGGTTCTCGTTCGACATGATG
>CAZYRQ010000431.1:0-2301 GCA_964649455.1 uncultured Lentisphaerales bacterium | reverse complement strand
GAACAGAAAGGAACAGAACCATGACCGCCAAGACAACGACCACGAAGACAACGACCCCCGCATCCTACGAATGGCTGATGGGCCGCGACAAGAACGGCGAGCGCCGCATCGAGACGCTCGCCTGGCCGCGCCTCGGCCGCATCTACCGCGCGAGCAAGCCCGGCAGCCCGGTGCGCAAGGCGATCAACGCCGAGTGCCGCCGCCTGGGCTACGCGCCCGCCAAGATCCTGGGCCTCAACCGCTGAACCGAAAGGAACGACGCCATGCGCATCACGAAGATCGAGATCGAGGGCCGCGAAGGCCGCTACGCCACCATCGCCCGCCGCAGGCCGGGCCGCTGGATCGAGGTGACGATCCTCACGCCCTACCAGCCCGACGGGCAGATCCACCGCATCGCCGCCGACGCGGGCGAAGACGATCTCTGGCACCAGGCCGCAAACCTCCAGCGCACCCTCGACGGCGTGCGTGGAACCGGCGGCGACATCGACGACTACTACCGCGAACTGCAGCGGTTCGCAGATTGAGAGGAGATCACCATGACGACACGCAAAGAGATCGAAGCCGGGCGCATCGCGCGCCAGCTCAAGCAGACCGCCGCCGAGCGGTACGCCGACCAGCGCGGCGATATCGCCGTCCTGATGGACTGCATCCAGATGGAGATCGACGCGCACGCCGAGCGCGCCGCCGCGAACCCGGACGACTGGGGTTACGTCGGGGACATGGGCCGCATCCGCGAGTCGATGCGCGAGATCCTCCAGACGCTCCTGATCGGGCGGCACGGCTGGACGGAGATCGAGACGGCGCGGTTCGTCGCCGACCACCTCGAGGCGATGCGCGATGACCGCGCCGCCCGGAAGTGACACAGACCAGAACAGGAGACGACCATGACCAAGAACGAAGCACAACACACCCCAGGCCCGTGGAAGGCCGTCGAGGCCGCCTACAATCCCCCGGGCTGGCTTTGGGTCCAGAACGGCCCCGGCGCGCTGCTGGCCGACGTCCATCAGAACAAGAACATCCCGCTGGAGGCCAGGAACGCGAACTCCCGCCTGATGGCGGCCGCGCCCGAGATGCTCGCCGCGCTCGAGTACTACGCCACGGACTCGTCCATCAACGGCGAGGTGGCGCGGGCCGTCGTCGCCAAGGCGCTGGGCCGGGAGTGAGAACGATCTTGGCCGGGGCATGGCGCCGCCGGCCGCAACGGGAAGAGGAGAGACGCGATGAAGAAGGATGAAGTTCAAATCGGCGCGACGTACCAGGTGAGTGTCACCGGCAAGCTCGCGCCCGTCAGAATCGTGCGCGAGAATCCGCACGGCGGATGGAACGGCGTGAACGTCGACACGAAGCGCGAGGTGCGCATCAAGAGCGCCCAGCGCCTGCGCAAGCGCCTCGACGCCGCGCCGCGCGCGCTGCCGAGCGAGCGACTCGGCGTGCCGCCGACCACGCCCGACGTGGACGCCAAGGTCAAGGCCGCCGAGGCCGCGGCCGACACGGCACCCATCCAGGCCGTCCAGGATGCGCCCTGCGACGCGCAAGCCCAGGAGGCGTCCAAAGACGCCAGCGCCGCGACCGGGTGCGCCACGGGCGATCCTGGCGCGAAGGCCGCCAAGGCCACCTGTCTGCGTGAGGACACGCACAGGCAGATGAGCCTCCTGGACGCGGCGGTCGCCATCCTGTCGCAGGGTTCCGGCAACCCGATGGGCTGCAAGGACCTCGTCGCCGAGGCCGTCAACCGCGGCCTCTGGGCGCCGCGCACCGGCAAGACGCCCGCCAGCACGCTCTACGCCGCCATCCTGCGCGAGATCGCCACCAAGGGCGACAAGAGCCGGTTCGTCAAGACCGAGCGCGGCAGGTTCGCCCTGATGGACAGCGTCTACGCGCGCGAGCTCGCGGCGAAGAGCGGCGGCATGGCGTAGGCCGACGTCACGATGGACGTCACACGCCCCGGCATGCCGCCAGTGCACGGCGTGCCGGGGTTCTTTCGCATCGCCCCTAGTCAGGGTTGCTTTACTAGCTTCGCCCGCTAGTAAAGCCTGTGTACCTGGAGGACATGGCGACCGCCGCGCGGCATGCCGCTGGAGCCGGGCGGCTTCCCGATCTACCTTGTGGCCCGCCGGATGGCACGCGGCCGGACTGCACCCTTGACATTCGTACTCACATGGGATATACATTGTGGTATCCAAAGAGAGAGGTGCGCCATGATCAAGACCCTGACCAAGCACGGCAACAGCTACGCGATGGTGATCGACAAGCCGATCCTTGAATTGTTGAACACCACGCCCGATACGCCCTTCGAGATCA
>CAZYRQ010000430.1:0-2308 GCA_964649455.1 uncultured Lentisphaerales bacterium | reverse complement strand
GGGCTCGACTGTACCGTCAGGCCCGTCTGTACCGTCACCCACGCCTGTACCGTCTGTGCTCGCGGAGCAGGCTCCGCTGAAAAAGCGCGCGGAGCCGCGCGCAGTCAAGAACCTTCAGCCCAACCCCGGCATCTCCTCCGCGGCGTCACGCGGCACATGACAAGGTACGACAGGCATTCCTGCCTGTCGCCGCCTGCGTCGCCCCTGGGTCGCCCCTGCGCAGGCAGGAATGCCTGCGCCACCTTGGAGCGACCCACGGTTCCATCCCACCGCCCCGAGCTTTTTTGAATCTGGAAAGTGAAGAATCAGGAAATTGTTGGCGAAATTGCGCCCCTTCCTGCTTTCCTGAGTTCCCGATTAGTCTGCGCGGGGAGTTGATCAACAGACTCTTCAGGCGGAAGTCGTTCAGGGGCTTCAGCCCCGTCTCTTGCTAGTCCATGGATCCATCAGCTCAAACAAGGCCCGCGGAGACCGCGGGCCCCATGACCGATTCCGGCGCATGCTGCGCGAACGGACGGCTGGAACGTGGATTCCGCCGCCTGCCTGTCGGCAGACAGATCCCCGGCGGGCGTTCTCAACCTGCGGAGAAGAATACCGAAAGAGCCGTCCGGCTCTCACACGTCAAAGAGGCTGCCGGCATGGAGCAGCGAGGCGAGGCGTCGATAGGAGAGGACCTCGATTCCGTTCAACTTCATATAGAGCGGTTCATCGGGATCGCTATCGGAATCGGGATCGAAATCGCCAGGATCGATGGTGAAGTCGATTCCGATCCCGATCGCGATTGGGATGAGGCCGAACCCCGACAAAACGTGGGAGACGACGGGATAGCGCCGCCTCACCGCCGGCCGATGGGCCATGTGGGGCCGGATCTCCGAGACGGCCGGCAGCGGTCTGCGGGTTCGCGGTCCCGGAGGTCCCGCGCTACTGGACCAGACGCCACCTGGCCTTTGTACACGCTCATCCTCGCCACCCGCGGCCCGTCTCGCAGCCTTCGCGATATTCCACTCCCCTCTATTGAGTTGTGCGGTTATTTGCCATCAACCATCAACCACCAACCATCAACCACCAACCATCCATTGACGGTGCCCGCTCCGCAGGCTAAGCTCACGCCATGAAACAGACGATCTGGATTGGCACCTACACGGACGAGAGCCTCGCGGGCATCCATGCGCTGGAATGCGATTCCGAAACGGGCGCCCTGCGCCCGCTCGGCGTGCAGCACGGCATCGAGAATCCGACCTACCTGGCGCTGAACCGCGCGCGCACCCGCCTCTACACGGTCTGCAGCCGAAATCCGGGCGCCCCCCGCGAGACGGCCGGCGCCGTCGCGGCCTATGCCGTCGCGGGCACCCGTTTGTCGCTGCTGAACCTCTGCCCGACGCCGGGCACGGTGCCATGCCACATCTCGCTCGCGCCGGACGAAAGGTCGCTGGTCTTCGCCGAGTACGCCCTGGGGCATGCCGGACGCGTGGCCCTCGATGCCGGGGGCGCGCTCGTCGCCGACTCGCTCACCACCGTCCAGCACGAAGGCCACGGGCCGAATCCCGCGCGCCAGGAACGCGCCCATGCCCATTTCGCGCAGGTCACGCCCGACGGCCGCTGGATCTACGTCTGCGATCTCGGACTCGACCAGGTGCGGCTCTACGACGCCGCGGATCCCGGCCGGCCCTGGCGGGCCGACCCGGCGCGCATCTTCCACGCCGCCCCCGGCGCGGGACCGCGGCACCTGCGTTTCCATCCGAACGGCCGGCTGGCCTTCCTGCTGAACGAGCTCGACAGCACCGTCGTCGCGCTGCGCTACACGGGCGACGCCTTCACGGCGCTCCAGACGCTGAGCGCCCTGCCCGACGGCTTCGCCGGCGAGAGCAAGGCCGCCGCGCTGAAGCTCTCGGAGGACGGGCGCTTCCTCTTCACGTCGAACCGCGGCTACGACAGCATCGCCACCTTTGCCGTCGACCCGGATAGCGGACGGCTGGAGCGCATGGCCATCTCGCCGCTGACCGGCCGGTTCCCGCGCGATTTCGAACTGCTGCCGGGCAGCCGCTTCGTGCTCGTCGGCCACAAGCTCTCGAACGAGGTCGCCTGCTACGCCTTCGATCCCGCCAGCGGCGCGCTCGCGCGCCAACCGGGGACCTACCCCGTGCACCGTCCGACCTGCATCGTCGCGGGCGCCTAGAACCGGAAGTAGCCCGCGGCGTTGCGGTAGGCGATATCCTGCACCATGCGTCCCAGCAGGGGCAGGTCGTCCGGCAGCTCGCCGCGCTCGACCTCCTCGCCCAGCATGTTGCACAGGAGGCGGCGGAAATAC
>CAZYRQ010000429.1:0-2316 GCA_964649455.1 uncultured Lentisphaerales bacterium | reverse complement strand
CCGTTGACCTGGTTCTGCTGCGACCAGAGGCGGTAGGTGTAGAAGCGCAGCAGGCCCCAGATCCCACGCTTGAGTCGTCGCAGCAGCGGCGCGAGGCGCGCACGGCGCTCGACGATCTCGAAATCGCCGATATCCACCTGCACCGCCTGCCGCAGACAGGCGAGGTAGCGTTCCAGGAACTGGGCGTCGTCCTTGAGATTCATGAGGTTGAAGCGTTCCGCGCGGGCGACGGTAGCCTCGTCGTACTCGCCGCGCGCGCGGCGTTCCGCCACGCGTTCCCGGATCTGGCGGACGACGGCCTCGACGTCGACCCCCTCGGCGCCGATCTGGATGGGACTGGTTTCTGACATGGTCGCGGCCCTGAAAAAGTCGCCCGTGGCCGGGCGGGTTACGGCTGCAGCACCAGCGTGGTCTCGCAGAGCTCGCCCGGATTGCGGACGGCCACCCCGAGCAGCAGGCTGATGGCGCTGTTGGCGGGCAGTTCGAAGGTCTCCGTGATGCCGCCGCGCGGCCAGAGCAGCGCGCACCGTTCCGAACGGGGATCCTTTACCACTCGCAGCGTGGTCTCCCGCTCGAACAGGTTGACATTGATGGCGCGCAGGAGCACCCCGTTGGCCAGCACCGCGAGCTGGACGGCGGGGCCGTGATCCTCTCCGGGCGAGAGGTGCCGGGAGGTCAGCACAAAGCTCGCGGTCAGCGTGCCGGTGTCGGGCACCTTCCAGACGAGCGCCTTGCCGAACCAGTGGCAGAGGGCCACGCCGACCTGCCGGGGGCCGACCTGGCAGCGGCCCCAGAAGCGGCCCTTCCCCGTGCGCTCGACAAACGTGACTTCCAGCTCGTCCGGCAGATCCGGGTGGGCATACTGAGTTCGTTCGCGCGCGAAGCGGCCGTTGCCGGCATAGATCCACCGGGCCCAGTTCGGAACACTGCCGTACGTGGGCGCCGCCCCTGGCGGGGCATTGGAGACGGACGCCGGGGCGGCGAGGTCATTGGGCTCCGGCCGCTGCTCGACCGCCATCTGCTCCACGAGTTGGAGGAGGGTGCCCGCCGCGGAACCCTGCTGCAGGCGCTCCGCCTCCTGCTTGATGATAACGGCCTCCGCGATGCGTCCCGCGCGGGTCAGGTCGCTCTGGACTTTCTGCAGGCCGCCGAGGTACTTGCCGGCGAGATCCCGGATTTGGTTCAGCCGGAGCGCCGCCGCGTCCTTGAAGCGGGCGACGTACTGTTCCTGCAACTGGCGGAGTTCCGCCGGGGCCGCGACGATCGCCTCGGCCGGCATCTCGGGGGTCAGCTCGAAGGGATCCCGCTCCTCCGTGACGGCCGCCGCGAAGCGCTTGATCTCGCGGTCCGTCGCCAGCACGCCGTCGAGGTCGCCCTTGTTGCGGAAATGATCGTGCAGCACCCGGATGTCGCGCTGGTACTGCTGGGGCAGCGTCTTGATGGAGGCCTCGTACTGCGCCGACAGCTCGCGGACGCGCCGGCGGAACACGCGGGCCATCTCGTCCATCTCCGGCGGGTGGCGCACCGGCTCGGCGCGTACCGGAACCAGGGGCAGCCCGACTGCCAGCATCAGCAAGGACAGACGTATCGTGTGCAGGACAGGGTGCAGATTCACTTCAGATCCTTCGGATTCCATGGGTCATCCGCCGTTAGGCGTTCTGCGGCGTGATGATGCACATCCACTCGGCCTCGACCGCCAGTTCGTCGCCGACGTAGCAGTGTCCCCGCTGACGCAGCATCTTCTGCGTCGCCCGC
Organism: uncultured Lentisphaerales bacterium; assembly: GCA_964649455.1. GTDB lineage: Bacteria > Verrucomicrobiota > Kiritimatiellia > RFP12 > JAAYLN01 > JAAYLN01. Next base: position 561 of record CAZYRQ010000429.1, on the reverse strand, counting down.
AGGGAGCGCACCTCGAACCGGACCGTCTCGTCCGGCACCACCTTGCGGCGGAATTTGACATCCTTCACCGTCGCCAGGAAGAAGTGGTACTTGCAGGGGTTGGCGCCCGACAGCACGAGCCCGGCGCCGCCGCACTGCGCCATCGCCTCGACCAGGATCACGCCGGGCACGACCGGAAAGCCCGGGAAATGGCCGGAGAAGAAAAACTCCGACGCCGTGAAACAGTGCGACCCGACGATCACCCCGTCCGGGCGCACTTCGACCGCGTCCAGGAAGAGGAAAGGCTTACGGTGCGGCAGCAGTTGCGCGATTTCCGTGCTCATGTCCGGCATTTCCTTATGACCACCACGGCATTGTGCCCGCCAAAGCCCAGGGAGCCCGAGACGGCGACGTCGATCACGCCCTCGACCCCGGTGTTCGGGACGTAGTCCAGGTCGCAGCCGCCCTCGACGTCCTGGTGATCGAGGTTGATGGTCGGCGGGAAGAAGCCGTCCCGGATGGCCAGCGTGCAGGCGATGGCCTCGACGGCGCCGGCCGCGGCGATCAGGTGGCCGGTCATGC
>CAZYRQ010000428.1:0-2335 GCA_964649455.1 uncultured Lentisphaerales bacterium | reverse complement strand
ACTGCGCGGTCTGCGGGCGGTGCGGCGGGTGGGAGCAGGCGAAGGAGGAGATCGTGAAGCAGGTGCGCGACTCCGCCTACCACATCATTGGCTACAAAGGCTCGACCTGCTACGGCATCGGCCTGGCGCTCGTGCGGATCGTGGGTGCCGTGCTGCGCAACGAGCGGAGCGTGCTGTCGGTCTCGGGCCTGATGGACGGCGCGTTCGGCCTGCGCGACGTCACGCTCAGCGTCCCCTGTATCGTCGGCGCCCAGGGCATTGAGCAGATTGTAACCGGCAGACTGACAGACGAGGAAATGGTAGCCTTGCACCAGTCGGCGGCCGTCTTGCGCCAGACGCTGGCCGCGCTGGATGCATCCGGACGACTTGTCGCGTGCAATCGGGAGGGCTGACAGGATCCGCGGAGTTGCTGGAGCCATGATCTCTGTCCGTGTCGGGTGCGAGCACCTGGAGGTACGCCCAATAGGCGTAGACGCGATCCCGGCGTTTGCCCGTGATCTCGTGCAGGATGCCGGCCGCCTGCAGGGCGTCGAGCGCCTTGACGGCCGTCGACTTGCTGACGCCGAGCAGCCTGATCAACAGCGGGAGGGTCACCATCGGGTGCGACGGCAGCAACTCGAAGAGCCGGATGGCGGGGACCGTGGTCTTGGCGTGCGCGGTCACTTTCGCGCGGCCGGCGGCGGTCACTGCGTGGAGCCGCTGCGCGCTGGCAACCGCGTCATCGGCGGCCTCGGTCACGCAATCGAGGAAGGAGTGCGTCCAGCCTTCCCAGTCGCCCTTGGCGGGCGCTTCGCGATGGCCATGCCCAGGGGTAGCGGTAAGTCGAGCATCGCCGAGACGGCCTGCATCTGGGTGATGCTCACGGGGGCGCGGGAAATCGTCTGCCTGAGCGCCCACGCCGGGCTGATCATGCCCAGCCACGGGTGCTACGTCGGCGCTTCGGGCGTCCCCTTCAGCGAGTTGGGTACGCTACACCCGCCGGGCCCTGGGCGGCCGCCTGCTGCGCCGACGGGAGTGCCGCCACTGCGGGCAACGGGTGACGACCTACGAGTCACGGGTCTAATAGTTTCGGGATCTGATCCTGGTGCGGGGGCTGCGCCGCATACCGGCCTTCCGGCGGCTGGGGATCGTGGAGTGATAGCCTGATAGCCGGGGTTCGCGAAGGCATGCGTCTCTCAGCTCCACGCCGAGGGGCATCTGCTATTGCCGATGACGAGACCAAGGTCGCTTCCCGCGCGGATGGAATGGATGCCGATGGAATGGACGCGGCCGCGCGTCAGCGAATCACGAGAACAGTGCGGCCGTTGAAGTCCAACTGCCGTTCGAAGCAGCCCATGTCGACTTTCAAATAGCGCTTATCCAGACGATAGCCGCCGCCCAAATCCAGCGCCTCGTTCATCCATGTCTGGTTCACACCCTTGTTCAGGCACGGCGAATCTGGCGCGAGGTGGAAATCGCCGTTCGCAACATCAACCAGGCCGGGCGCCACGTTGATGTTGCCCTGGGAAGCGGGAAGCTCCTTGCTGGGACAGCATGAGTAGAAGAAGTTGTTTGCCAATCCAGAGATATCTGCCACGTAATTCACGCTATTCGAAGCGATAATGGTGTTGGTGACATAGCTTGTGTCCAATATTTTCAAGCCGAAGTCCTTCTGGTTACCCACAATCGTGCAGGATTCCACGCGCGCGCCTCCGCCAGCGGTCAAGCCGCAGGCCGTATTTGGATTGGAACTGCTGTTGGAGGCAATCAGACAGTTGCGAAAGAGGGCGTTCATGGTTCCGTTGCAGTGGAATCCACCGCTTTGATTATTAGCTCTATTGCCCACAATGGCGCAGTCAATCACCTGTGCGCCGGCAGTCTGAACATATCCTCCTCCGCCAATACCGCCAGCGTGATTGTTGGAGATGATGCAGGAGGTGGCGATCATGCTGTAGCCAGCGGCTTCGGTCATATACAGACCGCCGCCATTCCCGGAGGCGGTATTTCCCGCGATGACGCAGTTGGAGATCACTCCGCCACTGATACCTCCTCCGGAAACCTTTGAATAATTATTGCTGATTCCACAATCCTGCACGAAGCCATTGAAATAGTACGCACGGACTCCACCTCCCGAAGTTTCCGAATAGTTGGTGTAGACCTGACAGCGAATCATCCGGCTGGCGCCCGAAAGAAAAACACCACCCGCGTCATACTTGGCTCGATTGAAGGCGATTTCACAATCAACCATGCAACCGCCTGACATATTCACCCCTCCGCCTGTCAGCGGGCACCCAAAACCAGCCACCCGCGGGCACCCAAAACCAGCCACCCCTGGGCACCTGAAAACCAGCCACCA
>CAZYRQ010000427.1:0-2335 GCA_964649455.1 uncultured Lentisphaerales bacterium | reverse complement strand
TCATGACGATCGTCGGCACGCGGCCGGAGATCATCCGCCTCTCCTGCGTGATCCGCGCGCTCGATGCCGCGCCGGCCGTCGAGCATATCCTGGTCCATACGGGCCAGAACTACGACTACGAGCTGAACCAGATCTTCTTCGACGATCTCGAACTGCGCAAGCCCGATCACTTCCTCGATGCCGCCGGCCAGAGCGCCTGCGAGACGATCGGCAACATCCTCGCGCGGGCCGACGCGCTGATGTCGTCGGTGTGTCCCGATGCCCTGCTGGTGCTGGGCGACACCAACAGCTGCCTGGCCGCCTATCCCGCCAAGCGCCGCAAGATCCCCGTCTTCCACATGGAGGCCGGCAACCGCTGCTTCGACCAGCGCGTGCCGGAGGAGATCAACCGGCGGATCATCGACCACCTGGCCGACATCAACCTGCCCTACAGTTCGATTGCCCGGGATTACCTGCTGCGCGAGGGGTTGCCGCCGGACCGCGTCATCAAGACCGGCAGTCCCATGAAGGAGGTCCTGACGCGGATCCTGCCGAAGGCCGAACGCTCCACGATTCTTCAGTCGTTGGGCCTGGCCGACGCCGCGAAACCGGGGGATGTCCATCCCTACTTCCTCGTCAGCGCCCACCGCGAGGAGAACATCGATTTACCCGGGCGGTTCGAGAAGCTGGGGAAGGTGCTGAACGGCCTGGCCGAGACCCATGGCTGGCCGGTCATCGTGACCACCCATCCCCGCACGCGCAAGCGCATGGAATCGTCGGGGATCGCCTTCGCGCCGCAGGTGCAGTTCCACAAGCCGTTCGGGCTCTCCGACTACCTGGCGCTGCAGCGCGCGGCCCAGGTCGTGCTGTCCGACAGCGGCACCGTGACCGAGGAGGCCTCGATCCTCAATCTGCGCGCGCTCAACATCCGCGAGGCGCACGAGCGGCCGGAGGGGATGGAGGAGGGGACGGTGATCATGACCGGACTCGACTGGCCCGTCGTGCAGGCGGCGCTCGCGCAGATCATGGCGCCGCACGCGCCCCGGCGGAGACTCGTCGCCGACTACGATGTCGACAACGTCTCGGACAAGGTGCTCTGCATCCTGCTCAGCTACATTCCCTACGTCCGGCGCGTCGTCTGGAGAGAGGCCTAGATGGCGAACGTCCTGATCCTCTCGCTGATCTTCAGTCCCGACAACGTCTCGACGGCGCAGTTGATGGCCGGGCTGGCGGCCGAACTGGAGTCCCGCGGACACACGCTGGCCGTCATCTCGACGACGCCGCACTACCATCGGGACCGTTCCCTGGAAGCGCGCCAACCCCTTGAAAACGCCTTTCTGGGGCTCGTCCGGAAGAGCCGATACGGGACGATACCCGTCTACCATGTCGCGATGCCGGACAAGCATTGCGGCCGATTGCTGCGCATCCTCTCGTGGGGTTTCTTTCATTTGGCGAGCACGCTTGTCGGGCTCTTCATTTCGTTCAAGCCGGACGTGATCCTCTCGCCCTCGCCGCCGCTCTCGATCGGCATCAATGCCTGGCTCCTCGCGCGGCTGCGCGGGGCGCGCTACATCTACAACGTGCAGGAACTCTACCCGGACATCGCCGTCAACCTGGGCGTGGTGCGGAACCGGCGCCTTGTCGCCTTCCTCTCGCGCGTCGAGCGGTTCATCTACAACCGCGCGGCCGCCGTGACCACGATCACCGCCTCGATCCGGGACAAGGTCCGGCAGCGGATCGGCGATGCCGGGCGCGTGCACCTGATTCCCAATTTCGTCGCCGAGGAGGATGTGGCCCGGGTGGACCGCGACAACCCCTTCTCCCGGCAGTACAACATCCGGGATCATTTCGTGATCACCTACGCCGGCAACCTGGGTCTGCCGCAGAACCTGTGGCTGCTGGTCGAGGCGGCGACGCTGCTGAGGGCTGAGCGGACGATCAGCTTTCTGATCATTGGCGACGGCACGGAGAAGGCGGGGCTGCGGGAGGCCGCGGCGCGCGAAAACCTGCCGAACGTGCAGGTGATCGACTACCAGCCGATCGATGTCATGCCGTGCATCTACGCCGCGTCGGACCTCTTCTTCGTCGGCCAGATGCCGGACGCGCACACCGATGGCATTCCGTCCAAGATCTACCGCATCTTCGGCAATTGCAAGCCGGTGCTGGCGGCGACGCCCGCCACGTCCGATCTCGCGGACTGCGTGCGCGCCGCCGACGGGGGTGTTGTGGTGTCGGAGAACTCGGCCCGCGCCCTGGCCGACGCCATTCTGGCGCTGCGCGCGTCGCCCGAACGGTGCCGCGCGCACGGCGAGCATGCCGGCGCCTACGCCCGGCAGTTCACCCGGGCCGCGGTCGG
>CAZYRQ010000426.1:0-2336 GCA_964649455.1 uncultured Lentisphaerales bacterium | reverse complement strand
TCGGCATCGTGACCTCGCCGACCGGCGCCGCCCTGCGGGACATCCTCAACATCCTTGAGCGCCGCTTCCCCAACCTGGATATCCTGATCCGGGGGGCGCGGGTGCAGGGAACCGGGGCGGCCGAGGAGATCGCCCTGGGCATCGAACGACTCAACGCCGTCGGAGACCCTGCCGGCCAGGTGCTGCCCGGCCATGCGCTGATCGAGGTGATCCTCGTCACCCGCGGCGGCGGCAGCCTCGAGGACCTCTGGCCCTTCAACGAGGAAGTCGTCGCCCGGGCCATCGCCGCCTCGCGCGTTCCCGTGATCTCCGCCGTGGGACACGAGACCGACACGACGATCAGCGACCTCGTCGCCGATCTCCGCTGCCCGACGCCGTCGGCCGCGGCCGAGCAGGTGGTCGGCCGCAAACGCGATTTCGAAGAACAGGTGGATGCCCACGCGCGACGCCTCCGGCAGCAGATGGGGCACCGCCTCGATCTCCTGCGCGGACGCCTCGTCGCCGCGCGCGCGAACCGCGTATTCAGCGAGCCCGGGCACGCCGTCGAACACTTCCGGCAACGGCTCGACCACCTGCAGACGCGGTCGCAGGGCGCGCTGGACACGCGCTGCCGCCAGGCCGAGCGCCGCTGCGAACGGGCCGCAGGCGCCCTCGGGCGACTGCGCGTCGAACGGCTGCCGCAGCTCCGCCTGCGGCTCGAGCGGCTTCTGGACCGCGCGCAGGCCGCCACCGGAACACGCCAGCAACAGTCGCAGGCGCGGCTGGCGGCCGGCGAGAAGCTGCTCCAGGCGCTCAACCCGCTGGCGGTGCTGTCGCGCGGCTACAGTATCACGCGCCGCGCCGACGGGCAGGTGGTGCGGTCGGTGGCTGCGGCGCCTGCGGGCGCCAGGCTCCAGACGCGGCTGGCCGACGGCACGGTCAACTCGGTGGTCCAACCGCTTGGACAAGCCTCGACAAGCCTCGGCATCGGGGTGCCGTTTGACAGGCGGTCGGATTGATGATTGAATATTCGTGTTCTTAAACGTTTAAACTTTGCTGAAAGACGATATGGTTTCGCAGCGGGACATTGCAGAGGCGGTGGGTGTCAGCGTGGCCACGGTTTCGACCGTGCTGGCCAACAAGTCCGCCGCGCTCGGCATCTGCGAGGCCACGGCCGGCCGCGTGCGGCGGGCCGCGCGGCAACTGGGCTACCGTCCGAACCTGACGGCCAGCGGCCTGCGCACGCGCCGGCACTACGCCATCGGCCTGATGTTCTTCAATCCGTCGGAACTCCTCTACGGCGAGCTGATGACGGAACTGCAGGCCCGCCTGACCGCCTGCCACTACGCCGGTGTCTGCGCCTTCTGGCACGACGAGCAGGATGTCGGGGCGGCCTTCGAAAGCGTCGTTACCCGCGGTGTTGACGGACTGATCACCTGCCATGCCGATCCCTCGGTCGTTCCAGCCGGTTTGCCGGCCGTGACCTTCGAGTGGCAGGCGCCGACCTGGGATTCCGTCGTCCGCGACGGCCCCGATGCCTTGCTCCGCGGCCTACGCTACCTGCTGTCGCTCGGACACCGCCGCATCGGCATGCTTAACGTGAACCGCGGCGACCACGAGCGCGAGGTGGTTGCCGAGATGCGGCGGCAGGGCGTCGACGAGGGGCCGGTCTGGATGGCCAACGTCCGGCTAAACTACCTCGACGAGTCGCGGCGCGCCGTCCGGCGCCTCCTTTCGGCCCCCCCGGCCGGGCGTCCCACCGCCCTTATATGCCGCAATGACACGGTGGCGATGATGGCCATGTCGGTCGCCGGCCGTTTGGGACTCCATATCCCCGGGGATCTCTCGGTGCTGGGATTCGACAACGTGGCGATCGGCGCCATGGCCAATCCGCCGCTGACGACGCTCGGGATCCGCCCGGGCGAACTGGCACGCCAGTTGGTCGACCTGATGATGCGCCGCCTGGCGGCGCCCGACGCCCCCGTCCGGCGCATCCGGCTGCAGAAGCGCCTGGTGATCCGCGACTCCTGCGCGCCCCCGCCCGGGGCGCGGACGGGATGAGACGGCTGTTGCCTGCGTCCCGGAGGCGTCTTGGACTGGGAGGACAGGATTTGCAGGATTTTCTGGTGATTCAGGAAGGGCAGCAAGGGGCTTGGCAAAAGGAGAAGAACATGAACACGTCGGTTGCACGGGTGACGATGCTGGCGCTGGCGCTTGCCGCCGGCCAGGCGATGGCGGCGCGCTGCTATGTGGCGCCGGCCGCGACGGGCGACGGCTCGGGCGACTCCTGGGCCAACGCCAAGACCAACATCCAGGCGGCGATCGACACCGTCTACGTGGCAGGCGGCGGCGAGGTC
>CAZYRQ010000425.1:0-2341 GCA_964649455.1 uncultured Lentisphaerales bacterium | reverse complement strand
CCGACCGTCCGGCCGACACGATGCCGTTCCTCGAGATCTCGAAGAGCATGGCCCGCGGCGTCGGCTACGGCGGCGAGGGCGACGTGCTGACCGCCGCCCTGGTCGGCGCGCTGGCGCGCGCCTTCGGCGCGGTGACGTTCACCGAGATCTTCTGCGCCGACTGGGCCGGCGACACGCTCTTCCTCTCGCACATGGGCGAGATCAGCCCGGCGGTGATCGACGGACGCCCCCGGGTCTTGACCCGGCCATTCCTCGTGCCCGGCATGCCCCCGCCGGCCATTGTGACCGGGCCGGTGCGCCCGGGCGCTGCGGCGCTCGTGAATCTCGCGCCGGGGCCGGACGGCACATTCAGCCTGATTATCGCCCCCGTCGAGGTGCTACCCGAGGCGGGACGGATCGACCCGGCCATGCTAAACGGCGTGCGCGCCTGGGTGCGCCCGCGCCGGCCAGTCGCTCCGTTCCTCGAGGCCTACTCCCGCGCGGGCGGCACGCATCACAGCGCGCTGGTGCTGGGTGCCGCGCCCGCATCGCTCGCGGCCTTCGGGCGGTTCTGTGGACTGGAGATTGTCGAGCTTGATTGAGCTTGGTTGAAATAATTCGGTGCTTGCTATCGTCCATGCAAAAGGCTATATTGCATCCCGTTGCGCGCCTCTAGCTCAATTGGATAGAGCATCTGACTACGGATCAGAAGGTTGCAGGTTCAACTCCTGCGAGGCGCGCCACTAAAAGCGCTTTTGTTGCGGGGTGGAGCAGTCCGGCAGCTCGTCAGGCTCATAACCTGAAGGTCGTAGGTTCAAATCCTACCCCCGCTACCAGTTTTCAGGCCCGTTTTTGTTGGAAAAGTCCAATGAAAACGGGCTTTTTTGTTTTCAAGGGGCTTCCCCCGGAGGAAGATGCAAGGGGGTATTCATGGCGCGTCGGGCTAACCGGCGGAAGTTGGGGCGGGTGTTGTGGTGGTTTTAGGGGAAGCTGTCTTATTCTGTCTCATGGGCGGGGAAGGTGGAATCTGTCTTCGTCGATGGGAAATCCCAGATAAATCAGTGGGAGAAGAAATAGCATGGCGGAAGCGGTGGTCCAGAGACCAGGAGGCATGCCGTTGGCCATGTCGCGGACGGATGCGGCGGCGGCGGCGCGGCGGGATGCGGCGCGGCAGTCCTCAACTCAAGGACCTGGGCGCGCTGTGCGGCGGTGACCGGAGCGGCCCACCAAACGGGCTGCCCTCCATAGGGACAGCTCGCGGCGTCGGTTTTGGGGCAGAAGTAGTTGGACGAAACGCTCTTGATTTTCTGCATCTCGCGCTCCAAACGTGCGCGGCGGTCGCGCTCGAGGGCGCGGGTGATCTCGATGCGCCGGGGCGAGTAGCGCTCCAGGTTCGCCACGCGCTGGGCGAAATCGGCGAAGGCGTCCCAGTCCGGCGCGCCGTCCGCCGCCGGCGGCGGGGCGGGCTTGGCCGGCGGCGGGGCGGGTGTCTGACCAGGGGTGTTCATAGCTGGATCTTCTCGGCCGTCTCCCTCAGTTTGCCCTGGCGCTCCAGTTGCGCCGTCTCCCGCGGCTGGCGCCGCCGCAGCAGTTTGAGAATTTCCGTTCTGTAGAGCATCGCCGCGCCCTCCTCCTACAGGTAAAACGGCCGCGTCACCCGCCACGTTTCCTCGTCCGTCAGCCGCCGCCCCAGCCGCCGCTCCTCCGCCTCCACGGCGGACGACGAGTCCATCATCCTCCCCGCGTCCAGTTCCTTGCCCGATTCGCCCGGCAGGAAGTACGGCTCCCCGTCCGCGTTCAACGAGCAAGCCGGCTTCGTATTCTCCTCCATCGACGATGCGAGGTTTGCATTGTAGTACCGTGTGTCGCCGGTGACTTCCTCGCCCAGCCAGTCGGGCCGGGCAAAGGGCTGGGCAGGGTCCGTCAACTCGATCTCCGCGAGCACCAGGCCGGCGTGGGTGCCGAGGAACTCGTCCACTTCCCAGAAATAACCCATGCTACCTCCAGTGCAGCCAGACGGACTGCGTGACGACCGGAACATTGTGTTCCAGACAGACGCGGATGGTGTGGCCGGTTCCGCCCGAGAGCGGGTCGGCCTCCTTGACGAAGAAGAGCCCGGCCGTCGCCGGCGCCAGGCCGTTCGCGGGATCGCCGACCACCTTGAGCGTGTCGCGCACCAGATAGGCGCCCTTGGCCCCCAGCGCGGTCTGGCGGCCGTCGGCGCGGTAGGCCTCGATCAGTCCCCCGGTGGAGGGCGTCGCGCGGCGGGAGAGGTCGGCTACGCGCTCATCGGCGACCGACGGCAGGTCGGCCAGCGTGACGACGCGGCATCCCTCGACGCGCCGCTTGCGCCCCATGCCGG
>CAZYRQ010000424.1:0-2352 GCA_964649455.1 uncultured Lentisphaerales bacterium | reverse complement strand
CCAGGTAGTTCAGGTTCAGCCAGGTCGCGCCGCGCCACATGTCGGTGCTCCAGGACGGATGCGAAACGGAGAGGCTGGGAACCGGGAACGGAGCGGCAAAGTGCGCCGGATCGCGCAGGGCGGCCAGAAGCCGCTCCGCGCGCCCCGGGGGAAGATCGTCGAGCAGAAGCGGGAGGAATCCGCTGACGGCGCGGACGCCGGTCAGCCGTCCGTTCAGGTTTCGATCATAGTAGAACCCGTCCGCCTCGTCCCACAATTCACGATGGACGGTCGCGGACATCGCCGCGGCGCGGCGCGACCACTCGCGCGCCTTGCCGGGCTCGCCCAGCGCGTCGGCGATGCGCGCCACGTGGATCATGTCGTGGGCGACTAGAACGGAGAAATCCACGGCGTCGAGAGGTTCGCCACCGTCGAAGCGGGGCGAGTTGTCCAGGCCCGACTCCCCGCAACGGCAGAGCGCGTCAGGATGCGACTTCCACTCGAGAAGGCCGTTGGCGTTGGCATCGCGGTTGGCGCAGACCCAGTTCAGATAGGCCTCCAGCGCCGGCAGCGCCCGAACCAAGGTCGCGCGGTCGTCCAGCGCCAGGTAGTTGCGCCAGACGCCCCACGCCAGCAGCGGGGGCTGCGTGAAGACGCTCTGGCGTCCATCCGGAACCGTCTTTAGCGGGATGCGCCCGTCGGGGCTTTGCGTGTCGAGCACCGAGGCGAGGAAATCCCAGGCCAGCCGAGGCGACAGCAGGTTCATGCCGAGTGAATGGAAGACGGAATCCCACAGCCACAGGTCGCGGTGCGGCACGCGATCCGGCGTCGACCAACGCTGCCGGAACACGCCCTGCGCGGACAAGGTGTTGACTTTCATGACGGACGCGCACTTCAAGAGCAGGCGGGCGCGATCGGGCTCCGCCGGTCGCGGCGCCGACGCGAGGAATGCCAACCGCGCCTCTACGGGCGGCGCGGAATGGCTCGACAGCGCATCGCGCGCACGGGAATCGGCTTCGTCCGCGGTGCGACCAAAGGCCAGGGCGAAGCGCCCGGGCTCCCGGCGCAGCGCCAGCACGTCGCCGTCGGCGGAATCGCGGTCCAGCGTCAATCCCGGCGCCGCCGCCTCGGCCGCAGTGCCGTTCGGACCGAGCAGATCGAGGACGGTCTCCGCGGGAATCTGCCCGAGCAACGTATGCCAAGCGCTGAAAGCCATCGACATGGGACCCGCCACGGAGTCCGCGACGAGCACGTCGCCCGTCAACACGTGGATCGCCGCCCCGCCGGGCACTCGCAGCCGCAGGCGCCGCTGCCGCGGCGTGTGCCAGAGCAGGTCGAGCGGCTCGCGGTCGAGCGTGGCGACGAAGCCGGACAGCGCGTCCGTCTCGCCATCGACGCCCGAAAAGGCGAACAACGCGCCCTCGCCCCAACGACAGGGCCAGGGCATCTGTGCATCAGGCTGACGAGAAATGTTCATGGCAGATAGGAAAGGGGTCAGGGTTCAGGGTTCACAAAACTTTGTCGTGTGCTTTGTCGAAACTGGGAACTAGAAACTTTAGGCGCTTTGTCGATTCATAATCGTAATCCTAATCCGCTGTTGCGGCACAGTTCGCGACAAAGAAGTATTCCTGACCCCTGAACCCTGACCCCTGAACCCTGGCCCCTTCTCACACCATCCTGCCGCTGTGCGCTTCGCCGCCGGACAGGTGGGAGGTGTCGCCGTTGAGCGCCAGTTCGGGCTCGCCGTCGGTCCGGACAATCTTCGTCAACGCGCAAACGCCGCAGCAGGAGAGGTTCGGCTTGCGCCCCAGGAACCCCTCGGCCAGGCCGGAGACGGACGCCCCGTGACCGATGATCACCATGTCCTCCGGAAACGCTGCCAGCAGACGCTGAGCCGTCACCGCGCAGCGCGCGAGCATCTCGGGGTTGGTCTCGGGGTGGACGGGCCTCACCAGCGGCTGGTACGTCACGTCCACGCGCGGGAAGATGGCGCGCAGCGCGTCGGGCGTCTGGTAGACCGGGGGCGTGGCGAACCAGGCGGCGTTCAGCCATTCGCAGGCGCCGTGCTCGATCTTGATCGGCAGGTCGAGGGCTTCGGCGATGTAGTGCGCCGTTTCAACGGCCCGGTAGAACGGCGACGAAAAGACGTGCCGGATCCCCTCCCCGCGCAGCCGCGCGCCGGTCTGCTGCGCCTGGACGATTCCGTCTTCCGAGAGATGCGGATCGACCATGCCTTTCTTCTCGGGGTCGACGAAGTCAATGCGGTTGCCGTGACGGCAGAGCCAGAATGTCTGTGAATGCATGCCGGGTGTCCGGGGTCGGTTTTTACAAAATGCCGGGAAGGGTTGGCTGCTCCGTGCGGGAGGCGACGCC
>CAZYRQ010000423.1:0-2355 GCA_964649455.1 uncultured Lentisphaerales bacterium | reverse complement strand
GCGCTGCGCGTGATCCACCAGACCGGCGCGGCGGACGAGGCCTCCGTGCGCGCGGTCTATGCCGAAGCCGGCACCGACGCGCAAGTCTTCGCCTTCCTCGGCGAAATGGGCCGGGCCTTCAGCGCGGCCGACCTGGTCATCGGACGAGCCGGCGCCGCGACCTGCGCGGAACTCTGCCTCTGCGGCGTGCCCGCTCTGCTGGTGCCGCTGCCGACCGCCGTCCGCGACCACCAGCGCGCCAACGCCGCGCACCTCGCCGGGGCCGGGGCCGCCGAATGCTGCCCGCAGGCCGACTTCACCCCCGCGTGGCTGACCGACTTCCTCGACCGGATCGCTTCCGATGCGCCGCGCCGTCAAACGATGCGCGCCAGCGCCCTCGCGCTGGCCGTGCCCGATGCCGCCCAGCGTCTGGCCGACCTTGTGGTGTCCGGTAGACGTTTATAGGGCGGGGACAGAGTTCAGATAGGGCGGGGACAAGATAGGGCGGGGACAGAGTTCAGGGGGAAAGGGTTCAGTTTCTCTCATCCGCGTCCTTGTCCTCGTCCTCGTCTGTCGACCCCAATCGACCCCCATCGACCCCGGGGAGCGCCATGGAGCTCGCGGTCTCCGCAGAGTGGTTCAAAGGTTTGGCACCCCAGCAATTCTCATTTTGGCCTCTTTTCAGACGCCGGACGACACGGAGGTCGTCCCTCCATCATTGAAAACAAAGGCTTTTCTAAGAACCTGGAGGGTCGGGCTCCGTCCCGACCGGAGGAGGAGGCCAAATTGAAAATTGCTGCTGGCACCCGCGGTCTCTGCGGGCAGGCGAACCACCGCCGGGGACGGCGGTCTCCAGTGCGCCCGCGAGCGCACACAAACAGCGGGGGGGGAGAGCAGCGGGAGGTGAACGACCGGTTCGAAGGCGACGAACTCGCTTCGGCCAGTCAGTCTGGCGAGCAGGCTGGAGTACTGCGAAGCCCCGAGCCACCCCAGTGACCGGCGCAGGCCGGGTTAGACAGGCGGGAGAAGCGCGCGCTCGGGAGGCGCGCGTTCTGAATTCTGTATTCTGGCTCCTGAATTCTGGGTGCGCATCCCCTATTGTGGATCGCACCCGATCGCCACCCGCACACCCATTGTGCCAGCCGACTCACGCGCCGACCAATATATCGCCTTCGGCCCGTACCGGTGTGAAGGTGGCGAGGTGGCCGATGGGCGTCCGACTGTCCGTGAACTGGCAGGGCAGGTAGGTGTCGCTCCAGCCGTGGACGCGGCCGACGTCATCACGACCTTCGATGAGCATTTCGACCGGCGTGCCCACGCAAGCCGCCGCGAATTGCCGGCGCTGGGTGTCGCCGATCGCGCGCAGTAGCCGGGCCCGCGCGCGGGCGACGGCCGCGGGGGGACGGTCGGGCATGGCAGCGGCGCGCGTGCCGGGACGGGGACTGTAGGGGAAGACGTGCAGGTTGGCGAACGGGACCGCCTGCAGCAGGTCGCGCGTCCGTCCGAAGGCCGCCTCGTCCTCGCCCGGCAGCCCCGTGATCAGGTCGGTGCCGAGCGCCAGTCCGGGCACGCGCGACAGGATCGCGGCCAGCGAGGCGCGCAGGCTGCCGCAGTCGTAGCGTCGGCCCATGCGCCGGAGCAGCGCGTCGTCGCCGGTCTGGATCGGCAGGTGGAGGAATCGGCAGAGATTGCGGTGGCTCTGCATCACGTCGGCCAGCTCGCGCTCGATCATGCCGGGTTCGACGGAGCCGAGGCGGACGCGACCGTCCGGCGCCAGGCGGCAGAGCGCATCGGCCAGCTCCGGCAGCCTGCGCGCGCCGGCCTGGTAGCAAGCCAGGTTGCAGCCGGTGACGACCAGTTCCCGGTGCCCCTTGTCCAGCAGCGCCCGCGCCTCGTCCAGCACCTCGGTCCATGGCCGGCTGACAGGCGCGCCGCGCGTACGCGGCACGATGCAGTAGGCGCAGTGGAAATCGCAGCCGTCCTGCACGCGCAGCAGGGCGCGCTTGGTGTGGAAATGAGGCGGCGGGGGAGGGGACGGCAGGACCGGAGGCGCAGGCTGTCCCAGACGTGCCAGCACTTGTGCCACGAGCGTGCCGGCCTGCGCCTTGGGGATCAGCAGGTCGACGCCGGCCGCCAGCAGGCGGTCGGCATCATGGCCGGCGACGACGCAACCGGAGAGGACGATCAGCGGGTGGGTGCCCGAGCCTGCCTGCCGGAGCGCGCGCACCAGCCGCAGCGATTCGCGTTCCGCTTGGCGCGTGACGGCGCAACTGTGCAGTACGCAGACATCGGCCTGCGCGGCGTCGGGGGCCAGCGCGAAGCCGGCGGCCAGGAAGTCGGCCGCGAAGCGGGCCTCCTCGGCCCGGTTCAGGCGGC
>CAZYRQ010000422.1:0-2357 GCA_964649455.1 uncultured Lentisphaerales bacterium | reverse complement strand
CCATTACGCGCGCCACGCGCACACGAGGCGCCAACCCTGCAAGGACTAACATGACACTCAACCAACTGAAGAACCCGGAACTCAAGCGCTGGCTCCAGTCCTGGATCGACCTCTGCACGCCCGACGCCGTGCATATCTGCGACGGCTCCCAGGAGGAGTACGACAGCCTCTGCGACCTGATGGTCAAGAGCGGGACCTTCATCAAACTGAACTCGCCGAAGAACTCCTACCTCTGCCGCTCGCAGGTGAGCGACGTGGCGCGCGTGGAGGCCCGCACCTTCATCTGCTCCGAGCGCCAGGCGGATGCCGGCCCCTCGAACAACTGGTGCGACCCGAAGGAGATGCGGACGACGCTCAACGGCCTCTACAAAGGCTGCATGAAGGGCCGCACACTCTACGTGATACCCTTCTCGATGGGTCCCGTCAACTCGCCGATCGCCAAGTACGGCATCGAACTGACCGACAGCCCCTACGTCGTGGTCAACATGGTGATCATGACGCGCGTCGACACCAAGGTGCTCAAGCGCATTGACAAGGGCACCGAGTTCGTCAAGTGCGTCCACTCGGTCGGCGTCCCGCTCGAGCCCGACCAGGCCGACGATCCGTGGCCCTGCGCGCCGATGGACAAGAAGTACATCACGCATTTCCCCGAGACCCGCGAGATACTCTCCTTCGGCTCGGGCTACGGCGGCAACGCGCTGCTGGGCAAGAAGTGCTTCGCGCTGCGCATCGCCTCGGTGCAGGCGCATGACGAGGGCTGGATGGCCGAGCACATGCTGATCCTCAAGCTCACCAATCCGAAGGGCAAGTCCAAGTATATCGCGGCCGCCTTCCCCTCGGCCTGCGGCAAGACCAACCTCGCCATGATGCGGCCGTCGCTCAAGGGCTGGAAGGTCGAGGTCATCGGCGACGACATCGCCTGGATGAAGTTCGACAAGAAGGGCCAGCTCCGCGCGATCAATCCCGAGGCCGGCTTCTTCGGCGTGGCGCCGGGCACATCCATGAAGTCGAACCCCAACGCGATGCTGACCTGCAACCGGGGCAACGCTATCTTCACAAACGCTGCCATAAACGAGGACGGCGGCGTCTACTGGGAGGACATGGACCAGGTGCCTGCGGCGGCGGTCGACTGGAAGCGCCGCCCCTGGAAGCCCGGCATGAAGGGCCCCGACGGCAAGGCCGTCAAGGCCGCCAATCCCAACGCGCGCTTTACCGTGCCGGCGCGCCAGTGCCCGGTCATCGCGGACGAGTGGGAGAGCCCCGCCGGCGTGCCGATCAGCGCCTTCCTCTTCGGCGGCCGCCGCGCCAGCGTGGTGCCGCTCGCCAACGAAGCGCTCGACTGGGAGCACGGCGTCTTCCTGGGCGCGACCATGGCCTCGGAGATGACCGCGGCCGCCGTCGGCGGCGCCGGCCAGCTCCGCTTCGATCCCTTCGCCATGCTTCCCTTCTGCGGTTACCACATGGGCGACTACTTCGCCCACTGGCTCGAGATCGGCAAGGTCAAGGGCGCCAAGCTGCCCAAGATCTTCTACGTCAACTGGTTCCGCAAGTCGCCCGAGGGCAAGTGGCTCTGGCCGGGATTCGGCGACAACAGCCGTGTGCTGAAGTGGATCTTCGAGCGCGTGGACGGCACGGCCAAGGCCGAGCCGACGGCCATCGGCAACCTGCCGGCCGCCGACGCCATCGACCTGAAGGGCCTCAAGATCAGCGAGGCCGAGAAGCAGATGCTCCTGTCGGTCGACAAGGATGGCTGGCTGAAGGTCGTTCCCGAGATGAAGGCGCACTTAGCCAAGTTCGGCAAACGTCTTCCGAAGGAACTGGCCGCCCAGCTCGAGGCGCTGGAAGCCCGCCTGAAGGCCTAGCCCTTACAGTGGATGAGGCGCTTGCCCAACCCTCCGGTTGAGGCAAGCGGAGGAGATAGGGTTCAGGGTTCAGGGTTCAGGGTTCAGGGTTCAGGGTTCAGGGTTCAGGGTTCAGGAAGCATCCTGAACCCTGATTTTTTTGCTTTTTCGCGCCTCGGCGTTAAATACGCCCTGCGCGCGGCTTGCCCTTCGCCACTCTTCTGTCCGATCATTCCATCCTCCACCCAACCCCGGAATCAACGCCGCAGCAGTCCCGCCCGTCCCGATAGTTCTGGCCGTCCCGGCGAAACGCTTCTCCCTGGTTTGCCATTCACTATCAGCCCGCGCTTTTTCCGTTTTTCCCGCGGATTGCGTCTGGCCGTTATGTACCGCCTGGCCGTACATACCGTCAAAACCCGAAATCTGCGCCATTCTGTCGCACCGCAATGCTCTTCGGAGATATATGTGTGCAGTGTGTTGATTTCCAGATAGATACGTTTATTTAACAGGGGGCTT
>CAZYRQ010000421.1:0-2362 GCA_964649455.1 uncultured Lentisphaerales bacterium | reverse complement strand
GGTCATGACGACCGCCGGCGGCGCGGGCATGCTGCGCCGCATGGGCTGCACGCTGCCGCTGATCCACGTGCCGGCGGCGCTGCTCGCCAACCGCGAGTGGTTCCGGATGCAGCGTTTCTGGTCCTACTGCCTCTCGGCGCTCGGCGGGCGGCACGCGGCGCGCCGCCTGCCGCCCTGCGGAACGGTCATCACGGTCAGCGACTACTTCTGCGACATCGTGCCCGCCTGCCGTCTCCAGCGCCTGCAGCCCAGTTGTCGCTGGATCGCCTGGATCCACCACCGCGAGCTCCCGCCCGGCGAGCGTCCCGGCAACCCGCTGGTCAACCACCTCACCTGGCGGATGCAGGAGTGGAGTCTGCGCCGCATCGCGGCGCGGGCCGATGCCGCCTGGCTCTACGACACCGAGGCTGGCGACCAGGTGCGCGAGCGACTGCTGGCACTCGGCATGCCGGCATCGCGCATCCGGACGATGCGCTGCGGCGTCAATCTCACAGACATCCGCCGGGCGCCTGCCGGCAAACCGGATGTCGACGCGGTCATGGTCGGCGTGCGGCCCAACAAGGGACTGCACGACATCCTGCCGGTCTGGGAGGAGCTGCTGCGTCGCCGTCCCGGCACAACCCTGCGCCTGATGGGCGGCATGAGCGGCGAGGGCCCGCTGCTGGCGGAGATTGCCCGGCGCGGCTGGCAGCGGCAGATCGAGGTCTTCAAGCCCCCGCAGGGGTTTTTGCCCCAGTCCGAGTACTACGCGATGATCAAGCGCGCGCGCCTGCTCTTCGCGCCGAGCCACGAGGAGGGCTGGGGCATGGCCGTAGCCGAGGCCATGGCGGCCGGCGTGCCGGTTGCGGCCTACGACCTGCCCGTTTACCGGCGCATCTACGGGGAGTCGTTCGAGGCTGTGCCGTGTTTTGATACGGCGCGCTTCGCCATCGCGCTGCAGAATCTGCTGGACACCCCGGCCCGAGCCGCCCACTTCCGCGACGCCGGCCTGCGCCAGGCCGCCGCGCTCGACTGGGACACACTGGCCGACGAGGACTGGGAGGCACTGACGCGCCCCTCTCAGCTCACGCCGTGCTGCCGCAGCACCTCGTAAAGAACCAGCGCCCCGGCGACGCCGGCATTCAACGAGGCGACCTGTCCGCGCATGGGCAGTTGCGCGATGAAGTCGCACTGCTCGCGGATGAGGCGCCCGAGGCCGTGGCCCTCGTTGCCGACGACCAGTCCGCAGCGCCCCTTGAAGTCGATCGCCGTGTAGGCGCGCGCCCCGTCGCCGACATCGAGCCCGGTGATCCAGCAGTCGCACGCCTTGAGCTCGTCGATGGCGCGCGACAGGTTGACCACGCGCGCGACGCGCAGGTGTTCCGAGGCGCCTGCCGAGGCCCGCACGACCGCCGCCGTGACGCCTGCCGCGCGGTCGGCCGGCAGGATCACGCCGGCCACGCCGGCGGCATCGGCCGTGCGCAGCAGCGAGCCGACGTTCTGTGGATCCTCGATATGGTCGAGGAGCAGCACCACGCCGGTCGGGTCGCCGCGGATGGTCTGCAGGATCTGGTTGAAATCCCCGTAGGGGTAGCCACCCGTCCGCAGGACGACCCCCTGATGGTTGCCGCCATCGGTCAGTTCCGCGAGTTCCTCCCGCGGAACCTGTCGGACGACGACTCCGTCGCGTCGGGCACCCTCGACGATGCCGGCCAGCTCGCCGTCCGCGCGATCCTGCGCGCCGCCCGCCACCCGGAGCTCGTGAATCTGGCGGCGCCCGGCGCGCAGCACCTCGGCTACCGGCCGGCGTCCATAGATCCAATCACCCGTTTCCGCGCGGCTCGCGCCACGGGCTGGTCTGCCACGGTCATGCGCTCTCAATCGATCACCCAGACCTGTTCTTCCTGATCCTCGCTGCCCCGTTCGGGCTTCCATTTCGGGCGGTTGCCGAAGAGCGCCGTACCGATCCGGATCCAAGTGGCGCCCTCCTCGATGGCGACCTCGAAGTCGCCGCTCATCCCCATGGAGAGACGCGGCAGCGGCAGACCGAAGGTCTGCTCCCACCGGTCGCGGCACTCCCGGAGCCGCGCGAAGACCGGACGCGTCGTCTCTGGATCGGGCGTGGCCGGCGCCATGGTCATCAGTCCTTCCAGCGTGACGTGTCGCATCGCCATCGCACGTTCGATGACGGGCGGCGCATCCTCGGGACGGATCCCGAACTTGCTCGACTCGCCCGAGACGTTGATCTCCAGTAGGATCGTGGGACAGGCGCCTAGTTCCCCGGCGACGTTGTCGATCTGTTCGAGCAGCCGCAGCGAGTCGACGGCCTGGATGCAACTGAAGCGCTCCAGCGCCGGGCGCACCTTGTTGCGCTGGAGGTGGC
>CAZYRQ010000420.1:0-2364 GCA_964649455.1 uncultured Lentisphaerales bacterium | reverse complement strand
CCGTGGAGCATGCGGCGGACGTATTTCACGGTTTCAGCCGGGCAGCGATGTTCCTCGAAGGAGAATTGCTGCAGCATCCGCAAGGCGGCGACGAGGAACGCCCCGTGGCCGCAGGCGGGCTCGTAGACGATTCGCTGTTCCGACGGCAGCTCGCGGAACCAGTTCTCGACCTGCCACAGCATGTAGTCGGCCAGCCAGGGCGGCGTGCTATGCGTCCCGAGTTTCCTGCGTGTCGCCCCCGAGATGAAGGCGCTCTCGTAGATGACCCCGAGCGATTCGGTGCTCATGTGGCGCAGCGAAGCCAGGTCGAAAACCTGACTGGCAATAGTGCCGAGCACCTGAACCGCCGGGCGAACCAGGCTGGCGTCCGGTTCGCCGCCGCAGTGCCGCACAACCTTCTGCAGCATGCCCGCCACATCCGACCGGTCCAATTGCTTGAAGCCCGGCACCGCCTTGTCCTGAAGAATTTTCGCCGCCAGCAGACGGAAGACAGATCGCAGCAGCACTTCGCCGGAAGCCTCGTCCTTCCCCGATGCACCCTGCCAGTCGGGCAGCGAATCCCGGATCCAACCGGTGAACTTCCCGCTTAGTTGACCGCCGACATGCCGCTCCAGGAACGGCATGAGGCCAATATCCACAAACTCCAGTTGGGTTCCCGTCGGCGCTTGCAGCAGGTTCTTTGCCCGATAGACCGCTTGCGGATCAAGTGCGTCTTTGTTGCGATGGAAGTAGCCGTCCAATTCACGGCTGGAGAGGTTGGCGAGCAGCCTGGGCTCATCGGCCGTCTGCGTCCAGATCCCGACATGCTCCTGCACGGCCAGCAGCACGAGCGGCGCGCCGTTGTCGCGGAATGCGTTGAGATAGTCCGGGCAGGTCTCGTCGCGAGGGGCCGTGCCGACCGCCACGGCGGCCGTGCGGATGTCGAAGGGCTGCCGGCAGTAGGCCACGAGCGAGGGGCGTGGCTCGCAACTTGCCGGCTGATCCCGGATCTCCTGGATGCAATCCGCCTGATATCCGCAACTCTGCAAGAGAGAGCGGAAGCGATCAGTGCCGATTAGCGGCTTATCGAGTTTTGTGAAGATCTCCGTCCCCCGTTCGCGCCCGCGACATTCTCCTTCGCAAGCCCATCGGAGCGCATCGCGCCCGCCAGCGAAACGTTTAAAGGGACGTTACCAAACCTGCCGGACTGCCACAAGCGCCAACCTGCTTGATTCCTTGATCGGGCCGGCCAAAAGGAGTAAGCTGTCACGATTTCGGAACCTCCACGCTTAAGGACACCGATGAGCGAGAAGACTGGCGCGCCGGCGGCGGCACCCCTGCCCCGGCCCGTGATCCATGAAGACCACTGCAAGGGCTGCGGACGCTGCATCGAGGCCTGCCCCAAAAAGGTGCTGCGATTCAAGGCCAGCCTCAACCGCCGCAGCGTCAAGCCCGCCGAGTATGCCGGCTCGGGCTGCATCGGCTGCGGCATCTGCTTCTACAACTGCCCCGAGCCGTTCGCCATCGAAGTGCATACCGCGAGCCGGAAGACGGCCAAGTAAGGAACCCCAGACGCCCATGACCACCTTTGTCAAAGGCAACGAGGCCGTCGTGATCGGCGCGCTCCACGCCGGCTGCGAGGCCTTCTTCGGCTACCCCATCACCCCCGCCAGCGAGATCGCCCACGCGGCCTCCGCCTGGTTCCCCGCCGTCGGCCGCGAGTTCCTCCAGGCCGAGTGCGAGACCGCCTCGATCAACATGGTCTACGGCGCGGCCGCGGCCGGCAAGCGGTCGATGACCGCGACCTCCGGCCCCGGCATGAGCCTCATGCAGGAGGGCCTCTCCTACCTGGCCGGCGCCGAACTGCCCGGCGTCGTCGTCAACATCCAGCGCGCCGGCCCCGGCCTCGGCAACGTCTATCCCGAACAGGGCGACTACAACCAGGCCGTCAAGGGCGGCGGCCACGGCAACTACCACTGCCTCGTGCTGGCCCCCGGCAACGTGCAGGAGATGTGCGACCTGACGATGACGGCCTTCGACCTCGCCTTCCGCCACCGCAACCCGGTCATCGTCCTGGGCGACGCGGTCATGGGCCAGATGATGGAGACGCTGCGCCTCCCCGCCGCCGAACGGCCGCCGGTCGACACGCGCGCCTGGGCCGTCCAGGGCAACGCCGAGACGCGCCGCAACCTGATCACCTCGATCTTCCTCAACGCCCCGATGCAGGAGGAGCACAACCGCCGCCTGCAGGCCAAGTACGAGGCCATGCAGGCCGACGCCCTCTGCGAGACGTATCTCACGGACGACGCCGAGATCGTCGTGACGGGCTACGGCATCTCGAGCCGCATCGCGCGCTCGGCCGTCGACGCCCTCCGCCAGCAGGGG
>CAZYRQ010000419.1:0-2376 GCA_964649455.1 uncultured Lentisphaerales bacterium | reverse complement strand
GTCTTTGTGGTCAACGCCGGCGCAGCGACGCCCGCGGCCACGCTCCTGCTGGCCCCCACCGTCACCGGACGGACCCAGAACATGCGCATCACCGGCACGGCCGACAACACGCCGCGCCTGATCGTAACGGATTTCGGCGCGAGCGACGCCATCAAGGTCTTCGACCTTACGGCGGGCGGCATGGCCTTGGCCTCCACCACCCCGGTCGTCACCTACGCGGTCGCTTCCCTCGAGGGCGCTGCCAACCTCGGCTACTCGCCCATCGCCGGGACCGACGACGACATGTACGGCTACCTCGGCAACTCGACCTCCGCCACCCCCGGGCCGTACCTGATCACCCTGCGCCACGCGGATTACTGCCCGACCACGGCCACGCAGACCGTCGGCGCGAACGGCAGCTCGACGGTCAAGAGCGCCACGATCTACGTCTATCCCGGCGTCAACAACAGCGTGACCTACACCGCCGCCGCCGGCTACCGGATCGCGTCCCTCACAACCAACAGCACGGCCATCCCCGCCGCCGCGGGCGCCACATCCTACAAGGTGGAGAACATCGCCACGGACGACGCGATCGCGGTGGCTTTCGAGCAGATCCCCGCCACAATCATTCAGGTTGTCGGCCACAAGGGTTCTTCCTCAGTTGCCCAAGCCACCATCACCTCGACTTCCGCGATCTCCCAGGAGTACACGTTCACTCCCGATACCGGCTACGTCGTCGCCGCCGTTGTAACGAACGGGATCACGATATCCGGCTCGATCGGCCAGGAAAGTTTCACCCTCACCGTAAACGCCGCTCTCGGCGAAACGGCAACGGTTTCCGCCTTCTTCTCGAAGCCCGATGTCTGGCATCTCAACCCCGCGCTCTTCAAGACCACGCTTGAGACGACGGATGCCTACAATGCGGCGCCGCTGGATGTGTACGACAGCGATAACCTGATCGCGGTGGCCGTCTCGAGATCGGGCGATTCCGCCAAAGGCGTAGCTTTCTTCGACAAGGACGACGTGCTGAACCCGATCAGCCTGACCGTGAAGTACAACGCTCCCAACCACACTTCCGGCGTCTGCGACAACATCGGGTTCCTCCACGGACAGAATATCGCCGTCGGTGGCATGAGTGGTGCGACGGCGAACTATGTCTGGGTTCTCGACCGCACGGCCAGGACGGGCGCAATCTACACGGCCCTCACGGATGACGAGACACCAGCCGTCCTGCGTAATGTGGCGGGGAGTTCCGACGGCAGCAAGCTCTACGGTTGCGTTGCCGGCAATCTCTATCGGTACACCCTCCAGGCCAACACGTCGGAAGGGGGCACCGTGACCAACGGCTTCACCTTCCTCAAGGATGCCGCATGGGGGCCGGTTACAAATCTGGCCACCCCGTATTGCATGCGTGTTGTCAATGTCAACGGCAAGGATATCGTCTACGTAAGCACAAGTGTCGGCGGTTACAACATCAGTGCCATCGACACCACGGCCGAGACTCCGGCGTTGGCCAAGCTGGTTGGTACCTGGAGCCGTTCGATCAGTGTGGTCGGTCAGGCCAATGGCACTCCGCGACTGTTTGTCGGCATGCCGAATTATGTCAACACGCACAGATTCTATGATCTGGGTGCGGACGGGTTGTCGCTGCACACGCCGACCTACTTCACCGCGGACATAACCGCACTTGGCTCTCGCCTTGGATATTCCACTGCGGCAATGCCGGACGACGAGAAAGCCATGTTCGTCAACGCGAACCAGGCTGGCAATAACATGCGCCTTGAGACCTACGTCAACGAGGACTACCGGCTGGTCGGAGTTCAGTTCTATGACGAAACTGGCTCGGAGTATGCCGATTCCGCCTACATCGCGGCTCACGGCTTCCAGTTTAGCGTTGCCGCCGCCACCTATGTTCCGGAAAAGTCCGGCTACGACTTCTCCGCCTGGACAAATATCTCCGGTTCGGTGGTCGCCGACGATTACGTCGTTGACCAGAACTTCAAGGCTTACGCCACGTTTACAGCGAAAGCTTATACTGTGAACCAGGCTCTGGTGGGCGACGTCACCTCGACGGTCGCAGAGGAGAACACGACGGTCTATGAGGGCGACGACTTCGTCGCCACCTACACGGCGACCAGCGGCTGGATCAGCAGCATCTACACCAACGGCGCCCCGGCCTACGACTGCAGCGGCAAGCCGACGCAGGTGGTGTTCACGAACGAAAACGTCACGAGCGACATCAACATCGTCGTCGCGAGGACGGAGGCGCGGCCCGACGCCGACGCCTGGTACGTGAATCCCGGTCTGACGGCCGACTTCGCCCAGGTGGGGGCCACAGGGGCCGACGGCTGCGCCGGCTTCCACTGGGGCCTGGACGCCACGGACGACTTCCTGGCC
>CAZYRQ010000418.1:0-2378 GCA_964649455.1 uncultured Lentisphaerales bacterium | reverse complement strand
TGGATTCTGGATTCTGGATTCTGGATTCTGGATTCTGGATTCTTTGCGATTCAACTTTGCTGAATCGCACCCTGCGCGAGCGCCGCGAGAAGTTCCGCGCGCCGGCCGAGGTCGGTCTTCAGGAACCGGCGCCGGCCAACCGGCACCACGCAGGTCCGCGCCATTTCGCCGGGGGCGGGAGCGGTCTCCTCGCCCAAGCGTTCCAGCACCCGCAGGTCGCACAGCGGCATCGGGAGCTCCAGAAGGGTTTCCGCCGAGATATGGTGGTAGACAACGTACAACGCCTGCCGCCGCTCAAAGGTGTAGGCGATCACGTCCCGGCTGCCGCCGGCCACGCTTGCCACCCGTTCGCAGGGCGCCAGCTCGAACGCCTGCCGCTCGTCCAGCAGCAGGATGAACTCCTGGCCGGGCTCGCGCAGGCGCCGTTTCTGCTCCTCGGTCAGCCAGTGTTGCGCACGAACCTCCTCCCAGCGCCGGAGAACCTCGAAGTTGTCGGGCGTGCGCGGATGTTGCGCCAGAATGGCCGGCTTGGCGTGGAGCGAGACGGGGCAGTCCCAGGCCGCGGCCTTGCTGGTGACGAACTCCAACTGGTCGGGCTGGGTGCCGATGGTCTCCGGGCCGGGCAGCCAGTAGCCGAGCCACCCGAAATTCAGACGGGTGAAGTTGTCCCGCATCCGGGGGGCCTCGCGGAACGGATGCCGGAGGGTCTCCTCCTTCAGGCACTCGGGACGGAAGACGTCGAAGGCGTTGCCGCCCGTCAGCAGGTGCCAACTGAAATGGGTCTTGGCCGCGCCCTCCGCGAGGATGGGTTCCGGCTTCAGCTTGCGGAAGACGCGGTACTGCGCGTGGGCGACATGGTGCCAGAAGGGCGGGTTGGCGCCTTCCGATCCGTCGAAATAGAAAAACTCGAAACCCGCGTCCCAGAGGTTCGCGATGGCGTCCGCCACCTCGTCCTGCAGGCTGGAATCCTGGTCGATGTAGACGCTGGTGGCGCCGAACTCGCTGACGTCCAGCAGGCCGAAGAGGAAGCCGGCCGGCCGGGTGCCAGGGGCGGTGCCGTCGATGCCGCGCGCGCAGCCGTGGAAGGCGAAGGGCGGGGTCGTGGTGAAGCTCTCGTATGCGACCAGCTCGGTGCCGATCATGAGCACCCGACGCCCCGGCGCCAGGGTCGCGCCAGCGGGGTTCTGCTCGACATGGATGGTGGTGTCGTCCAACCCCAGCGGCCGGGCGAGGGTGAAGTGCCGCAGCAGGTGCAGCCGGTGGTCGGGAACCGGGGTGACGTAGCGGCTCTCGCGGCCGATGTGGCAGTGGAGGAAATGGCAGCCGGGCGTCAGGCCGGCCGCCCGGATCCGATCCAGCATCGCCTTCAGATCCGCCTGGCCGTTCGGATACTCCCTCCGGAAGACGTCGTAATTGCCGATCAGTTTGTACCCGCGGCTCTCGAGGAAGGCCGGGTAGTAGATGCACATGAGCCGGAAGCCGCCCGCCTTGGCGTACCGGATATGCTCGTCGACATTGCCCGGATGCACGTTGGCGGTCCAGTAGTAGGACGCGGTATAGAGCGGGTGCCGTCGGCTGGCTACGCCATGGGGAAGGCCGTAAGCCTCCTCGACGGCGGCGATCTTGTCCAGCAGCTCGTCCGTGGCGCAGACGACGAGGACGGCGGTCACGCCGGCGAGCCGCACCGTCGCGTCGGCGCCGGCCTGGAGGATCCGGCAGCCGTCGTCCGCCTCCGCGCCGACCTTCGCGGCGGGATCCGCCGCCAGCAGGTTGACGGCCACCTCGTCGTCCCACACGACGTTCAGCCAGTCGCCCCAGTGGCCCCGTTCCCGGACCGGCAGCCGCAGGAACCACATCTCGGAGACGGGCGGTTCGGTCATGACCGACGCCTGGATCCGCCGGAAGCTCTCGAGCGTGAAGGCGACATAGTCCTCGGCGACCTTCACGGCGACGACGGCCTCCCAGGGGATCAGCTCGTAGCCGATGACCAGCCGGTCGCCCTCCATCCGGACCGTGTTGGCCGGGAACGTGGTCTGCTGGCAGGGGTAGGCCAGCTTCACCTCGTTGTGGTAGGGACGCGGCTCGGTGAGGGTGCTGACCGCGATGCGCTGGCCCCCGGCCAGGCATTCGGTTCCGGCAGGCTTGTAGACCAGGCTGGCGACGGTTCCGTCGCCGGCGATGACCAGCTTCAGCAGCCGATTCTCGATGACCACGCGGTCTGATGCATCCATGTTCTGTGCCCCCGTGAACGCTCGGTTGGACGCAATATGTCATTTTCAACGCTGTCTGACAATGGGAAGTATGCGGTTCGCATGAAATCGGTTGCGATCCACAATAGTGGATGCGCACCCAGAATTCAGGAGCCAGAATACAGAATT
>CAZYRQ010000417.1:0-2381 GCA_964649455.1 uncultured Lentisphaerales bacterium | reverse complement strand
GGGAATGGCGGCCTGGCTGTCGTGCAGGCTGGCCGAGGTCAGGATCGCGCTGACTGGGATATCACCATCGATCACGTCCAGATACAGCTTGTAGCCGCGCCAGCACTCCTTTCTGCTCTGGCTCTTCTTCTTGCAGCCCCCAGCCGCAATACTTAGTTGCGCTTCGGGAGGGGGGGGGCTATGCTTCGTGCTAAGGGGATTGGCTGGGGCCATATCCTACGCGGTTCCGCATGCGGCGGGCGGAAACGTGGGGGAAGAGACGCGATGAACGGCTACCGCAAAACGAGGAGAAACATGATGAAGGGTATCTGCCTGGGTGTTCCCGACACGGTTGGTTATCCGTTGTTCCTGCGTGTGGTGGAGGAGGTGCTGCCGGCTGCGGGCTATGACACGCTCGTCCTGCTAATCCAATACCACTTTCCGTACCGGAGTCATCCGGACGTAGCCCACGCCAACGCCCTCGCTCCCGCGCAGGTACGCGAAATTGCTACAGCCTGCCGCCGCCAGCGGATCCGGCTGATTCCCGGAATGAACCTGCTGGGCCACCAGTCCGGCAAGGATCTGGGAACCCTGGGCGGACTCCTGCGGGTTCATCCGGAATTCGACGAGACCCCCGACCTCGCCGCCGTCCGCTACTGCCGCAGTCTCTGTCCGCGGCATCCAGAAGTGGCGGACGTCGTCTGCGGACTTATGGACGAGATGCTCGACGGCTTCCAGGCCGACGCCCTCCATGTCGGCTGCGACGAGGTCTTCGAGATCGGTCACTGCCCGCGCTGCAGGGGAATCCCCGCAGCCACGCTGTTCGCGGACTGGATCAAAACCCTGCATGCGCACCTGGTCGGGAAGCGGCACGTCGAGATGCTGATGTGGAGCGACCGGCTGCTGGACGGGGAAGCCACGGGCTACGGCGAATGGGAGGCCTCGATGAACCAGACGCACCCCGCGGTGGATCTGATTCCCCGGGATATCTTATGCTGCGACTGGCACTACGAAGCACGCGCCGAGTATCCCTCGGTACCCTTCCTGACGGAGAAGGGATTCCGCACGGTCGTTTGTCCCTGGCGCGACGTCAACGCCACCCGCGCCCTGCTTGACTACACCGACACGGTGCGCACGGACAAACTGGCCGGCGTGCTGCAGACCAGTTGGTATGCCACCACCCGCATCTGCCGCGCGCTGCTGGACGCAGCTGGATGCGGGGACGAGGAGGCCCGGCAGGTCGCCGACTCGTTCAGAGTGGTGGCGGAGCACACCCAACTGATGTGAACCACGCGCGCGGGTGGGGTTGCTTCCGCCGGGGAACGAGCAATGAGACGACTGCTGGCCTTGGTGAACCTTCTGCTGGGCATCTTGATCCTGGTCGCGATGCTGGTGCCCGCTTGACGCAGGAACAGCGCAGGCGTTTGTGCCCGCCCCGGAACCGCAGGCACCCGGCGCGTCGGAAGGCTCCGTCCTCGCACACCGCGCTGCAATCGGGCTGCCATCGCGCACTTTCCGGCAGCCGCTGCCGAACGGGGTGTGCCAGGAATGTCAAGAAGAAGCCGTGCCGCGCGACCGCGCGACCGACCGGGCCGTTGTTATCATTGCGGGGCGACGAGTCATTGTGCTACGCTGAAGGCATTCTAAAGGGGTCTGCTGATGAACCTAAAACGTGTTTTCGTGGTTCTCGTTGCATTCGCGGCGCTCTACGCGACGGGCGCCGACGTGTACGTGGCGGCAGACGGCGTCGACGACAACGCCGCCGGGCGCGGATCGGAGTCGTCGCCATACGCGACGATTCCCTATGCCTTGGGAAGGCTGGGCGCGGCCTCCGCCGGCACCATTTTCATAGGCGAGGGCTCCTTCGTCGTCAATTCGAACCTGACCGTCACCGGCGCCGTGAAGTTCATTGGCGAAGGCCGGGACAGGACTTTCATCACGCGCGAAGGGATTGCATACAAGAACAAGAAACTTTTCGTGCTCCAGAACCCGGGTGCCCTCGTTTCCGACCTTGCCATCACCAACGTGTACGCCCAGGACGTCGGCGGCACGTCGGGCTGCATCGTCGAATTTCCCAACACCACCGGCGCGGGTGCCGTGTCGAACCTTCTCGTGAAGGGGTGCACGGCCGGCTCTTCTGGCGCTGGCTACGTCATCTACATCGGCTCCAGCGCTTCGGCCGAGGTCGTGAACTGCACATTTGCAGACAACATCATCCGCGACTCGGGCGGCAGCGGCGTCGTCTACGCCAACAACGCAGCGGCGGCGCTTGTCGAGAATGGCGTGTTCTTCGGCAACACCGGGTTTTCCACCGGCGCGCTCAGGATCAACAAGAAGGCGACCGTCAGGAAGTGCACCGTGGTCGACAACTGGACGAATTTCACCGTCCCGAATAGCGCACG
>CAZYRQ010000416.1:0-2410 GCA_964649455.1 uncultured Lentisphaerales bacterium | reverse complement strand
CCTCCCTGCTGAAGCTGGCGCGGTGGATCGCGGACTACTACTGCGCGCCGCTGGAACGCTGCCTGCAGGCCGTGCTGCCGGCCCCGGTCCGGAGCGGCCGCGCCCGGGAGAAGGAGCGGCTCTTTGTCGAGGCCGTTGGTCGGGAATCGGGAATCGGGAATCGGGAATCGAGCGAATCGACGCCTTCGACAATCTCGAGTCCCGAACCCCGACTCCCGACTCCCGATTCCCGACTCCCG
The DNA here is from genome assembly GCA_964649455.1 of uncultured Lentisphaerales bacterium. Classification (GTDB taxonomy): domain Bacteria; phylum Verrucomicrobiota; class Kiritimatiellia; order RFP12; family JAAYLN01; genus JAAYLN01. The sequence goes on along the minus strand of CAZYRQ010000416.1, from coordinate 2,171 downwards.
CCCCCCCTCACGCCCCGCCAGCAGGAACTGCTCGACAACATCCGCCGCGTCGGGGGCGGGTGGCTGCAGGCCCTCTGCACCGAGTTCGCCTGCTCGCCGGAGACGCTGCGCAAGCTGGAGGCCGCCGGCCGCCTCGCCATCACGCCGCGCGCAATCCGGCGCGATCCGCTCGCCAACCGCCGCATCCTGCCGACGCACCCGCTGGCCCTCAATCCCGAACAGGCCGCCGCGCTGGCGGCCATCGTCGCCGCCTGCGGGGAAGGGGACAGGGTTCAGGGTTCAGGGTTCAGGGAGGGCGCCGGCGGGACGGGAGACGGGGGGCGGGAGGCGGGAGGAGCGATCGAGTCGATCCCCTCGACTCCTGCCTCACCACTCACCACCCACCACTCACCACCCACCACTCACCACTCACCACTCACTACTCACCACTCACCACTCACCACCCCACCCAAGCCGGTGCTGCTCTACGGCGTCACGGGATCGGGCAAGACGGAGGTCTATCTCCAGGCCATCGCACACGTGCTGGAGCAGGGGCGCGGGGCGATCGTGCTCGTGCCGGAGATCGCGCTCACGCCGCAGACCGTGCAGCGCTTCGCGGGACGCTTCGGCGACCGCATCGCCGTGCTGCACAGCGCGCTGGGCGACGGCGAGCGCTACGACGAGTGGCAGCGCATCCGCCGGGGCGAGGCGCGCGTCGTCGTCGGCCCGCGCTCGGCGGTCTTCGCCCCCGTCGAGCGGCTGGGGCTCATCGTCGTCGACGAGGAGCACGAGCCGAGCTACAAGCAGGACGAGGCGCCGCGCTACCACGCCCGCGACGTGGCCGTCATGCGCGGCCACCTCGAGCCGTGCCTCGTGCTGCTGGGGTCGGCCACGCCGGCGCTCGAGTCCTGGCGCAACGTCCGGCGCGGCAAGTATGCCGCCGCGCGGCTCACCCGGCGGGCCGACAACGCCGCCATGCCCGTGGTGCAGGTGGTCGACATGCGGCGCGAGCAGGCGCGGAGCGGACACGTGCAGGTGTTCTCGAAAACCCTGCTCGACGCCATCGGCGAGCGCCTGAAGCGCGGCGAGCAGACGATGCTCTTCCTGAACCGCCGCGGCTACGCCACCTCGCTCGTCTGTCCCGCGTGCGGCTTCGTCGCGACCTGCGCGGCGTGCGACATCGCCTTCACCTACCACCGCGCGGACGACTGCCTGCGCTGCCACATCTGCGGCGCCTGGGAGCGGCCGTCGCCCGACTGCCCCGCCTGCCACGATCCCAAATTCCGTCTGGCGGGGTTTGGCACCCAGCGCATCGAGCAGATCGTCGCCCGCTGCTTCCCGGCCGCGCGCCTCGGACGCATGGATGCCGACTCGACCTCGCGCAAGCTGAGCCACGACGACATTCTCGGCGCCTTCCGCACCGGCCGCACCGACATCCTGATCGGCACGCAGATGATCGCCAAGGGGCTCCACTTCCCGAACGTGACGCTCGTCGGCATCGTGCTGGCCGACTCGAGCCTGCACCTGCCCGACTTCCGCGCCGGCGAGCGTACCTTCCAGCTCCTGGCGCAGGTGGCCGGGCGCACGGGGCGCGGCGCCACGGCGGGCGAGGTCATCATCCAGACCTACACACCAGGCCACCCCGCCGTGACCGCCGCCTGCACCGAGGATTTCGAGAGCTTCGCCGCCGGCGAGCTGCCGATCCGCGAGCGGCTCGGCTATCCACCCTACATCCACCTGGCCTGTCTGACGCTGCGCAGCCCCGACGAGGCGCGGACGGCCTTCACGGCGGAGGCGCTGGCGCGGCGGCTCGGGGGCCTGGGCGTCCGCGGGCTGCTCGTCTCCGACGCCGTGCCCGCGCCGCTGGCCAAGGCTCGTAACCAGTACCGGTACCAGGTCATTCTGCGCGCGCCCGCCGCGCAGACGATCGCCGGCGCCCTGCGCCGGGCCCTGCGTGCCGAACGCCTGCCCGACGGTGTGCAGCTCGCGGCCGACATCGACGCCGTCAGCCTCCTGTAGCCGGTGGGTTCCACGACGCAATCGGTTGGAAGCTGCAGGGGTGCGCATAAGTAATGCCCCGCCTTGACCTTTGCGCCGAAGCGTTGCTAAGATCGACCGCATGCAGATACTCGTCGTCCTGGGCTATCTCGATCCGGGCACCGGCAGCGTGGTTATCCAGGCGGTCGTCGGCT
>CAZYRQ010000415.1:0-2412 GCA_964649455.1 uncultured Lentisphaerales bacterium | reverse complement strand
TCATTCCCCGCGTCATGAGCGAGCATGCCCACACGCGCACGGGCATCGACATCCATCCCGGCGCGACCATCGGTTCCGGCTTCTTCATCGACCACGGCACCGGGGTCGTCATCGGCGAGACCTGCGTCATCGGCGAGCGCGTCAAGCTCTACCAGGGGGTCACCCTCGGCGCCCTCAGCTTTGCCAAGGACGAGCAAGGCAACCTCGTCAAGGGCATCAAACGCCACCCCGACGTCGAGGACCGCGTGATCATCTACGCCGGCGCGACGATCCTCGGGGGCGCCACGGTCATCGGCCACGATTCGATCATCGGCGCCAACGTCTGGCTGATCCACTCGGTGGCCCCCAACGCCAAGGTCTACAACCAGGAGCCGAAACCGCTGATCAAGGTGTAGCGCCAGGAGGATCCGACTGGTCCGACCGGTCCGACGGCTCGGACTGGAGGTCGACCGGATCATGGCGGTAGGGTGTCCGCCAGCGGGTGAAGTAGCTCTGATCGGGCAGCAGGGGGTAGCGGGTCCCCAGATAGCGGTTGAAGACGATCCGGAAGAGATTGACCGGGGAGAGGTCGTCGGGGATGGCCGCGTAGTCGCCGTCGGGGAAACGCAGCGCGCAGAGGATCCCCAGCCGCTCCCCGACATCGCTGGCCTCGCGCGACTCCCACCACAGCCCCGACCCGGGACCGTGGTCGGCGTGCAGCAGGATCACCAGCGGACGTGACGCCGTCGCGAGCAGCCGGCGCATCACGTCCTCGGTCGCCGCCGCGATATAGCGCAGTTGCGCCAGATAGGCGGCCCGGTAGGCCGCCTGCGCGGCCCCGCCCGGGCCGACGCGGTGGCTGCCGTCCATCAGATCGAAGGCCACCGGATCCCGCCGCGGGCCCTGCTCGTCGAAGAGGAAGGGGGGATGGGGCGCCACCACATGCGCGAAGATGTACCGCGGGCGCGCCGACCGGGCGCAGAGGCCCGGCAGCTCCCGGAAGACGGTCTCGATCCGCCGGACATGGTTGGCGGCCTCGCCCCGCCCGCCGCCCGCCAGCGTGCCGATCCACGAGCGTTCCCACTGGTTGGCCGCGAGCTCGTTGAAGAACCGCGGCGCGACGCGCACATCCGCCCCGATGTCGTCCGTGAAGTCGTAACCTGAGGGGAAGTTGATGATCTCGTAGCCCGCCGCCCGCAGCCGGGTCACCACCCGGCTGGACTGGATCTGCCGCAGCAGGGGGGTGCGGTCATACTCGCCGAGCAGGTTCGGCGGAATGCTCGGGTAGTCGAGGTTTAGCGTCGCGGCGAGCGAGAGGGCCGTCTGAATGTAGTTGCTCCGCGCCCGGGGAACCACGTGGAATCCCAGGGCTTGGAGGCTGCCGGTCAGCGGCGCGGCGCCGGTGCCGTAGCGGGTCGCGAGGATCTCGTCGCTGGCGAAGCCGTCGAGCACCAGGTGTACGATGGTCGGCAGTGTCTCCGGCGGCGGGGTGGGGTCGGTAGGGAGCGCCAGGGGAGGGAACAGCGCGTCGGCATGCGGACGCCGCCACTCCAGCATGGCGAGGCGCGACGCGGCAAAGAGCAGGTTGGCCGCCAGGAAGAGGTTCAGCGGACGCAGGATGGCCGCGCACCAGGCGGGCCGGCGCCGTCCGAGCCAGAAGCCCCATGCCAGGAGCGCCACGCCCGGCAGCGAGGCGAGCAGCACGGGCAGGCGCCACCCCGTCAGCGGTGCCGGCCAGCGCATGGCATACTGCAGCCAGCCGAACAGCGGGGCGTGGATCGCGTGGTTGAAGAGCAGCAGTGCGACGGCCACCACCCCCGCCACCGCCGGCGCGCGCGTCAAACGCCGCGCGCCGAGCCAGAGCCCCGCCGCGACTGTCAGCGCGATCCCGAGCGGCTGCCAGAGCGCCGCCAGCGGCATGAAGTGGAAGCTCTGGGTGTAGGCCAGCAGCAGCAGCAGTGCACCCGTCATGAGCGCGGCCGCCAGACCCGCAAGCCACCCTCCCCGGTGATCGTGCGCCCGGGACGTCTGTGGATTTGCGGTCATGGCGGGCAGTATCCGACATGTGATCGCCCCTGTCAATTCACAGGCACGGGTCGAACACGCGGGCAAAACCGCATCCGTCGAAATCCCTGGTGTTGCGCGTGGCGAAGGCATCGACCCCGTGGTGGAGCAGTGTCTCGGCAAGCCGGATGTCGAAAATCTTCCGGGACGCGAATCCAGCGGACGAAGCCGCCCGCCAGACGCGGTCCATGACCGCCCGGTCCGGCGGCACATCCACAACCCGCCAGACCGGATTGCGCCTGAACGCCTGGATCATGGCTACGGCTTCGCCGGCCGTCAAGGGTGACCGGCACACGGAGGGATTGCGCAGCAGACCGTACAATTCCAGCAGGACTTGCTCGCAGAGAACAAACCGGGAATCGCCGGCAT
>CAZYRQ010000414.1:0-2418 GCA_964649455.1 uncultured Lentisphaerales bacterium | reverse complement strand
CGGCACCGGTTTCAACATCGCGGACGCGGTCTGCTACTGGACGTACGACGGCCGGCCTCCGACACCTGCCGACCACGACTCCGAGGGTGTCTCGGTTACGAATGTCTACGGCACAGGCACGCATTCCGCCGCCCTGGCGGTCGTCTACCAGGGTGAAACCTACCGGGACACGCAAACCGGTTTCCTGACGGTCGCACCGTCGAGACTCTACGTGCGTCCGGAAAACGAGAACGCGGAGGCGCCATACAACTCCTGGGCCAAGGCCGCGACGAACGTCAACGACGCTGTCGAGTGCGCGGCGGACGTCGGTTCGACTATTTATGTCACAAACGGCGTCTTTACCGTCCCCTCTCCGATAATCATCCAGAAGCAACTCGTCCTCAAGAGCGTCAACGGCCCGGCGGTCACGATGCTGTCAGGGGGTGATGCGCGGGTAGTCCTCATCCAGCAGATCGGCAACTCCTGTGTTGAGGGTTTCACGATCACCAAGGGCACGGGAACGGGAAACGGCGGTGGCGTGCAAATCTCCGACGGTCTCCTTACGAACTGTATTATCTGCGCCAACAAGGCGACGTTTAACGGTGTTGGCGGGGGGATTGCGATTTCGGGCGGAGTCGTTTCCGGTTGCATCATTTCCAACAACACCATCACTGTAAACTGGGGGGGCGCGGGCGTCTATATGTCTGGCGGCACGCTGGAGAACTCCCTGATTGTAACCAATCATCATGCGACCTTCGGTACGTTCTCCGGCGGAGGCATTCGGTTCTATCATCACGGGCTCATCCGCAACTGCACAATCACCGGCAACGTCGCTTCCAACGGCGGCGGTCTCGACTGGAATAGCAGCTATGATCAACAAGGCTTGTGTAACTGCATCATCTACGGGAACATCACGACCGGCACGCATCCCGATATTTCCGGCACGCCGTCCGCGAAAGTGACCAACGTCTGCTCGTCGGTCGCCATTGGCGTCAACACGACCGGACGGGATTTGACGCAGAACCCTGGGTTCCAGGCGCCGCAGAAGGGAAACTACCGGCTCAGATTGTCCTCGCCCAGCCGCGACTGCGCCTGGGGCGTCCCACCGACCCAGGTCGATCTCGACGGCAATCCGCGTCTCTTCGGCAAGCAAATGGATCTCGGCTGCTACGAGCTCAATGCCCGCAGCGCGACGATCTTGCAGGTCAGGTGAGGTTGCGTTAAATCAGCCGTCACTTGTCACCGTGGCGATCTCGCCGCCACGCACGCATCGACATCCCGTAGCGGGCCTTGAAACGATTGCGTAGCGAATTGACGTTCTTGAATTCCAGCGAGGCGGCAATGCGGTCTACGGGCAGATCGGTTGCCCGGATTCTAATCGCGACCTGCTCCAGTCTCGCCTGGCTGATCGTCGCGGCGAGTGTCGCGCCGTAGTGCTCGTGCAACCTGAGGTCCGCGAGGCGGCGGGAGATTCGCAAGTGCTTCGCGACGTCGCCCGGGGCAATGTCCCGCTTTGCATTTTGCGCGATGAACGCCAGAGCGTTTTGAATGATGTGCGCCGAGGGCGTGGTGGCTCCGGTGGATTCCCGCTCGACGATCTTCTTCTGCCTGACCAGAACGGTCCGCGCCGTCGGCTTGCGTGTCTTCGCCAGGCGTCTTTCAAGTTGCGCCGCGGCGCACGCGCCGAGCGCTTCGTGGTCCGGCATGATGCTGGTCAGCATCGGCGAGGTGAAGTCGCACAGCAGTTCATCATTGTCCACGCCGATGACGTTGAGGCTCTCCGGCATGGCTATTCCCGCGCGCGCGGCCGCTTCGATCACAGTGGTGGCCCGGTCGTCATAGGCGGCCATGACGGCGGCAGGTTTTGGGAGACGTGTCAGCCATGCGGACAATTCATCCTGGTCCTTCTTGGCGCCCGTGTCCGGTGACTGTCTGAAGACCCTGACATCGGCGCCTTTGACACGCCTGAGCTGGGAGCGAAAGCCCTTTTCGCGCAGCAGCGACCAGTATCGGCGGTCCAGACAGGGGACAAAACCATAGGATCTGAACCGGCCGAGCGACGAAAAGTACTTCGCGCCGAAGCGTCCGATGTCCTCGTCGTCGTTGCGGACATTGCAGTTGGCGTCCGCCACCCTTTCGAACCAGACGCCTCCCATGCCGATGACGACGACGGGGATTCCAATCTCCTTGATTCTTTCGCGGACAACGGGAGCCGGATCGTCGCTGATGATCAAGCCGTCGAGTCCTGTGGCCTCGATGTCGGCAAGGGCTTTCGCTGAAAACTCGCCGCCGTTCTTGAAGAGGTGGATTCGCCAGTGGCAGTTCTCCCGGGTGTAGCGCGAGACCCCGGCGAGCAGATTGCGTCCCGACGCGCCGATGAGGTTGATGACCACGGCGATGTCGAAGATGCGGTCTCTTTGCGTTTTCAAAGCCATGACG
>CAZYRQ010000413.1:0-2418 GCA_964649455.1 uncultured Lentisphaerales bacterium | reverse complement strand
CTACCTGCGCGGGCCGATGACCCTGCCGCAACTGGCCGCCTTCACGCGCGCCGCCACCCCCGCCCTTCCCGCCGCTGCGGAAACAGCAACCGCCCCCACCCCCGGCGCAACGCCGGATCCCGCGACCGCGGCCATCCCCCCGCCCGCGGCAGCCGCCGCGCCGGCCGCCGCGCGCCCCGCGCTGCCGCCCGGCATACCCGTCTTCTACCGCCGCCCCGCCAACCCGGCCGGCGAGGTCACCTACCAGCCCCGCGTCCTCGGCGTCGCCAAGCTGCACTTCGTCGACGCCAAGGCCGCGCTGGACACCTGGATCACCCGCACCCACCTGGCCCCCTTCTCGCCCCTGGGCGGTGTGGCCTGGGAGGAGGCCGCCGTCGCGGGCGACCTCTCCGCCGAACTCGACCGCGGGCCCGCCGCCGCCGCCGCGTTCGCGGAACCGCCCGCCGCCGCCCTGAATCCCAAGAGCTACGCCGCCTGGTCGCGCGAGCTGGAGACCGTCATCTACCAGACGGCCACGCTCGACCTGATGACCTATCCCGAACTGAAGCTCGCCTCCGCGCCCGGCGAGACCGAGGGCGACTTCCGTGTCCGGATCGGCGAGCGGCTGCGCGAGGCGCGCGACGCCGAGGTCGCCAAGCTCAAGGCGAAGTACGCCCCGAAGCTGCTGACGCTCGCCGACCAGCTCCGGCGCGCCGGGGAGCGCGTCGAGCGCGAGAAGGCGCAGGCCGGGCACCAGAAGATGAACACCGCGCTCTCGGTCGGCGCCACCCTGCTCGGCGCCCTGTTCGGGCGCGGCCTGCGGAGCGCGGGCAGCGTCGGCCGCGCGACCACGGCGGCGCGGAGCGCCAGCCGCATCGGCAAGGAGCGGGCCGACGTCGTCCGCGCCGAGGAGAATGTCGGGGTGCTGCAGGAGCGGCTGGACGCGCTGCAGGCGCAGTTCGACGCCGAGGTCGCCGCCCTGCGGGAGCCCGTCGCGCCGGACGCGCTGGAGATCCAGAAACGCGCGGTCCGCCCGCGCAAGTCGGACATCGCCATCAACGCCCTCGGCCTCTGCTGGACGCCGTAGGAATACAACACCATGAAACCACGAACCGGACGCCTGGCCATTTTCACTGGCCCGGGAAAACCGATGGAGATCGTCACGCGCGAGGTGGCGGCGCCCGGCGCGGGCGAGGCGCTGCTGCGCCTCGCCTTCAGCGGCATCTGCGGCACCGACGTGCATATCCACGAGGGCTGCCTGGCGATGCCCGCCATGCCGCTGGTTATCGGCCACGAGTTCAGCGGCACGGTCGCGGCGCTCGGCACGGAACCCGCGGCGGACGGCCTCGGCGCGCCCCTCGCCTGCGGTGATGCCGTCATCGCCTGCGTCGCGGTGCCCTGCGGCGTCTGCTTCAACTGCCGTCGCGGCGAGACCGCGAGCTGCCTGGCCTTCGGCGTGACCTACGTCAAGCCGGCCGACCAGCCGCCCTACTTCCACGGCGGTCTGGGCGAATACCTCTACTCGCCCATCCAGAACCTCGTGAAGCTGCCCGCCGGCGTCGACCCGGCCGCCGCTGCGGCCTTTCCCTGCGGCGGCCCGACGATCATCCGCGCCTTCGCCTACGGCGGCGGCCTCGAGCCGGGCGAACTGGTCGTCATCCAGGGCAACGGCGCCCTCGGCCTCTTCGCGCTCGCCTGGGCCAAGCGCCGCGGCGCGACCGTCGCCGTCATCGGCTCGGCCGCCAACCCGGCCCGGCTCGCCCTCATGCGCGCGCTCGGCCCCGACGCCTTCCTCGACTACCGCGCCACCACCCCCGAGGCGGCGCGGGAGGCGGTCGCCGGCCTGGCGCGGCGGCTCGGACGCGGCGACGGAGCCGATGTCGTCGTCGAGACCAGCGGCAATCCCCAAGCCTTCGCCGAGGGGCTCGCCCTGGTGCGCACGCGCGGCCGCTACCTCGTGCCGGGGCAGTATTCCAACCGCGGGACCATCGCCCTCGCGCCCCAGACGGTCACCTTCAAGGCGCTCCAGATCATCGGTTCGGCCCAGTACCAGCTCGCCGACATCGGCACCTACCTGGACTTCCTGGAGGCCAATCCCGATCTCCAGCCCCTCTTCCGGTCGGCCCTGGCCTGCTATCCGATCGACGCCGTCAACACCGCCCTCGCCGATGCCGCCGCCGGCAAGGCGGTAAAAGCGGCGATCCAACCAACCACGTGTTGTGACATATGACGGGAGAGGCTCTTGCAAAACCCAGGCGGACGACACGGAGGTCGTCCCTCCATCCCTGGAAACCACCGGTTTCGGCGGATCTGGAGGGTCGGGCTCTGTCCCGACCGGGCAAGGGGTTTTGCAAGACCCTCGGGAGATAATCATGCACGAGCCCGACTGCGACTGGAGACGGCAACTGGCCATCGAGCGCCGCACCTTCGATTCCTCCT
>CAZYRQ010000412.1:0-2423 GCA_964649455.1 uncultured Lentisphaerales bacterium | reverse complement strand
TCGATCGGCACCTTGCCGGCGGAATCGGTGAAGTAGCGCGCGTTGGCGCCGATCAACCGCACGCGGTTGATCCCGTCGAGCCAGCCTTGCGCGACGGCCTCCTGGTAGGCGGCGGGCACACCGTTCGGAAGTTCACCTGGCGGCAGGCGCGCCTCGGCGAAGGCCGCCTCCCAGACCGCGATCTGCTCGTCGCCGAACCCTGCCGCCCGGACGGTCTCCCGGCAGGCCTGCTGGATAATCATCTCGAACGCCTTGGCCACGCTGCCGCTCTTCGTCGGGTCGGTCACGCCCACCTGCCCGAAGTAGCGGGGATCGGCCAGGTCCGCCCAGGCCTGCGGGGGATCCGCGATGCCCAGATCCTTCAGGCGGTCCGGATTGTAGCAGATGCCGAAGGTGCTCAGGACCGTGCCGAAGAAGACCTGACCACGCCAGACTTCCCCGCTGCTGCCCGGCGGAATCAGCTCGCGCCCGCCGGCGTCCACGAAGAGACCGGCGGGAATCGCCGCGTCCTCCCACGGCGGCACGGTGAGGCCCTGCTGCCCGGCCTTCTCGTGGTCGTAGACGCCGCCGCCGAAGAAAAGGTCGATGCGCGCGGTGGCCGCCGCGGGCGAGTCGTTGGTGCGGAAAGCCAGGAAGAAGTCGCGCCGCCGCGCCCACGCCTCGTCCGCGGCCGCCGCGGGCGGACGGGCCGGGTCGAAGCGCCGGTCGAGCATCCACTCGGCCCCCGCCGCCGGCCAGGGGCGGCCCCCGCGCTCCCACCACGCGCGCATCGAGCCGACATACTCCGACGCCAGATAGCGCATGATCTCCGTCGTGCCCCCGATCACGCGCCAGTCGACCTTGACGGGCCGCCCGTGGCGCGCCGCATGCCAGGCGCTGAAGGCGTGCCCGAACTCCTCGCGGATCGCCTCGTTGTGGGGTGAAACGATGACCAGCACGGGGTCTCCCGGCGCCCATTTCTCCTGCACGGCGGGACGCCGGAAGAGAAACGGCAACGCGACCATGGCCGCCGCGGCGAGGACGACCCAGAGGATCCGCGTCACAGCACCTCCACCTGCGAAACGGGAATCGAGCACCGCACGCGCTGGCCGGGCATGACGGTGTCCGCCAGGCCCGCGCCGAGCTCGATGGCGCGGAAAGGCACGCGCGTTCCGCCGCGCCCGTCGAGATCCATCTCGTGCAGCGCGACCTCGCCCTGGTAGACCGTCTGGCGCAGTGTTCCCTCGATGAGGTTCTCCGCTGCGGCGCCGGGCCGGGCGAACTGCACGGCCTCGGGACGGATGCAGAGGGTCACCCCGGCGCCGGGCACGGGTTGCGCGAGCCCGACGGGGGCCTCCAGGCGCCCCACGGGCGTCTCGACCTGGACACGCCCGCCCTGGATCTCGAGCACACGCCCCGCGAGGAAATTGGCCTCCCCGATGAAACCGGCGACAAAGGGGTTCGCCGGGTGGCGGTAGACCTCCCGCGGCGAGCCGACCTGTTCGATCCGCCCCGCGCGCATCACCGCCAGACGGTCGGCGATCGAGAGCGCCTCCTTCTGGTCATGCGTCACGTAGATGGCCGTCAGCCCGGCCTGCTTGCAGAGGCGCCGGATCTCCCCGCGCATCTCGATGCGCAGCTTGGCGTCCAGGTTGGAGAGCGGCTCGTCCAGCAGCAGGCACTGCGGCTCGATGACCAGCGCGCGCGCGAGCGCGACGCGCTGCTGCTGGCCGCCCGAGAGCTGGTTCGGACGCGCCTGCGCCCGGTCGGCCATGTGCACGCGCTCCAGCGCCTCCGCCACCCGGCGGCGGATCTCCGGACGCGGACGGCGCCGCACCTTGAGGCCGAAGGCGACATTCTCCGCCACCGTCAGGTGCGGCCAGAGGGCATAGCTCTGGAAGACCATGCCGGTGTCGCGCGCGTGCGGCGGCAGGCGGGTCACATCGCGGTCGCCGATGAAGACCGCGCCCGCGTCGGGCTGGTGAAAGCCTGCGACCGAGCGCAGCAGGGTCGTCTTGCCGCAGCCGCTGGGGCCGAGGAGGAAGAAGAGCTCGCCCGGCGCGATATCGAGCGAGACCTGGTCAACCGCGCGGAGGGTTCCGAACGTCTTGACCAGGTCCGCGATGTGCACGCCTACAGCCATTATTTCTGCGGCAGGTTCGCCAGCGCCTGCAGCATGTCGAAGTTGGTCCGAAAGCCGGCTTCGGCTTTCTTCAGCATGGCGTCAGCGTCGGGATTGAGCTTCAGCAACTGCTTGAAGCGGTTCTCGCTCGACGCCGTCTCGGCGAAGGACTGCGTCGGCGCCTTGCTGTCGAGCTGCAGCGGATTCTTGCCCTCGCCCGCGAGGTCCGGGTGGTACCGGTAGAGCGGGAAGTGCCCCGTCTCGACGGCGAGCTTCTGCTGCTCGAGGCCGTTGACCATGTCGAAGCCGTGCGCGATGCAGT
>CAZYRQ010000411.1:0-2428 GCA_964649455.1 uncultured Lentisphaerales bacterium | reverse complement strand
GGTGATCGAACGCCTGAAGCAGATGGCCTTCCGGATCGTCGAGAAGATCGGCGTCATCGGCGGCACCAACGTGCAGTTCGCCCACGATCCGGTCAGCGACCGCACCGTGATCATCGAGATCAACCCCCGCACCTCGCGCTCCTCGGCGCTGGCCTCGAAGGCGACGGGCTTCCCGATCGCGCTGATCTCGGCGAAGCTCGCCGCCGGCCTGACGCTCGACGAGATCCCCTACTGGCGCGACGGCACGCTGGAGAAGTACACGCCCTGCGGCGACTACGTGGTCCTCAAGTTCGCCCGCTGGGCCTTCGAGAAGTTCCGCGGCGTGCAGGACAAGCTCGGCACCCAGATGAAGGCCGTCGGCGAGGTCATGGCTATCGGCAAGACCTACAAGGAGACGCTGCAGAAGGCGATCCGCGGTCTCGAGAATGGGCGCCACGGCCTGGGCTTCGCCAAGGACTTCAACCGGCGCTCCCTCGACGAGTTGCTGACGATGCTCCGCACGCCGAGCAGCGAGACGCACTTCATCCTGTACGAGGCGCTGCGCAAGGGCGCGACCGACGCGCAGATCTTCGAGGCCTGCGCCATCAAGGCCTATTTCGTGCAGCAGATGCGCGAGCTCGTGCAGCGCGAGGAGCAGCTCCTGGCCCACAAGGGGACGCTGCCGCCCGACGACCTGCTGGCCGCGGCCAAGCGCGAGGGCTTCTCCGACAAGTACCTGGCGCGCCTGCTCTGCGTCCGGGAGAAGGCGGTCCGCGAGCAGCGCGAGCGGCTCGGCATCGTCGAGACCTGGTGCGCGGTGCCCGTCAGCGGCGTCGAGGGCAAGGCCTACTACTACTCGACCTACAACTCGTCCGCGCCGCACACCTTCCAGCCGAACCCCAGGAAGGTCATGATCCTCGGCGGCGGCCCCAACCGCATCGGGCAGGGCATCGAGTTCGACTACTGCTGCGTCCATGCCGCCTTCGCCCTGCGCGAGATGGGCTACGAGACGATCATGGTCAACTGCAACCCCGAGACGGTCTCGACGGACTACGACACCTCCGACCGCCTCTACTTCGAGCCGGTCACGCTGGAGGACGTGCTCCAGATCTACCGCAAGGAGCAGCCCCTGGGGGTCATCGTCCAGTTCGGCGGCCAGACGCCGCTGAACACGGCCCGCGAGCTGGCCGAGGCGGGCGTCAACATCCTCGGCACCTCGATCGACTCGATCGACATCGCCGAGGACCGCGACCTCTTCCGGCACATGATGGAGAAGCTGGAGATCCCCATGCCGGAGTCGGGCATGGCCGTCGACATCGACGCGGCGCGCGCCGTGGCCGCGCGGATCGGCTACCCGATCATGATCCGCCCCTCGTTCGTCCTCGGCGGGCGCGGCATGGAGGTCATCTACGACGAGAAGATGCTGCGCGAGTATGTCGACAAGGCCGTCGGCGTGACCCCGGACCGCCCGCTGCTGCTCGACCGCTTCCTGCGCGACGCCCTCGAGTGCGAGGCCGACGCGATCTCGGACGGCGAGGAGGTCTACATCCCCGCGGTGATGGAGCACATCGAACTGGCGGGGGTCCACTCCGGCGATTCGGCCTGCATCCTGCCGCCGGTCTCGATCCCGCCGGACGCCCTGGCGACGATCGAGGCCTACACGCGGAAGATCGCCCAGGCGCTCAAGGTCTGCGGCCTGATGAACATGCAGTACGCGATCGAGGACGGCAAGGTCTACGTGCTCGAGGCCAATCCCCGCGCCTCGCGGACGGTTCCGCTGGTCTCGAAGGTCTGCGCGATCTCGATGGCCAACATCGCCACCCGGCTGATGATGGGCCAGCCGATGAAGTCGCTCGCCCTCGCGAACCGCCGTATTCCGCACTATGGCGCCAAGGAGGCGGTCTTCCCCTTCGACAAGTTCATGGAGGTCGACCCCGTGCTCGGCCCGGAGATGCGCTCGACCGGCGAGGTGCTCGGCCTGGCGAAGAGCGCCGCGCTGGCCTTCTACAAGAGCCAGGAGGCGGCCGGCGCGAAGCTGCCGGACGACGGCGCGGTCCTGATCAGCCTCTCGGAGAAGAAGGAGAACGCCGGCCAGGCGGCCCGGGAGTTCGCCGACCTGGGCTTCAGAGTCTTCGCCACCGAGGGCACGGCCGCCTTCCTCGCGCGCCATGGGGTGCAGGCCGAGGTCGTGCGCAAGATCGACGAGGGGCGGCCGAACGTGCTCGACTACATCGTCAACGGCCAGCTCTCGATCATCATCAACACGCCGAGCCCGCGGCGCGACGCCCTGGCGGACGACGCCAGCATCCGCAAGGCGGCCCTCAAGTACAAGGTGCCCTACATCACGACGGTGGCGGGCGCTCACGCCTCGGCGCGCGGCATCGCGGCCGCCCGCAAGGACAAGGGCGCCGTGCGGTCGCTGCAGGAGTACCACCGCGCCATCCGGTAG
>CAZYRQ010000410.1:0-2430 GCA_964649455.1 uncultured Lentisphaerales bacterium | reverse complement strand
CCGGCGAGATCCCCGCCACGAATACGACCTACGCGGTCGGCTACACCTGGAGCCGGCGCGGGTGGCAGGGTCCGCGGGCGACCTTTCGCATCGATCTCTCGTCACTGCCCATCGGCTGGTACTCCGCCGAGGTCAGCGCGAGCAGTGGCGGCCAGACCTGGGTGCGGCTGCCGATGACCGCCGCCCTGCTCGGACCGGACACACGCGAGGACGTCGCCGACTCGCCCTACGCCTCGCGCACCGCCTCCATCATGCAGCCGCCGACGCCCGAACTGCACGGCATCCTGATGGAAAAGGCGGGCATCCGCGGCATCACGCCGATGGGCGCGGCCCTCGATGCCGGCGAGTCGGTCTATGCCCGGTGGCGCGTGCGGGGCTGGCAGGTGCCGTTCATCCGTTCCGGGGCGACCAATTCCGCCGTGGCCGAAGCGGAGATCGCGACCCGGATCGGCGACTACCTGCGGAAATGGCCCTCCGCCCGCACGGCGCTGATCTTCCATGAAAGCGGCGGCGGCCCCTTCCCGCCGGAGCTGCTCGACACGCCGCCGCCGGTGCCGGACGAGGCGACGTCCGTGCGCGACGCCCGGCTGCTGGAACTGGGCCGCCGCACGGCCAAAGTCTATCGCGAACGGTATCCCGCCATCCGCCTGCAGGTCGGCAACAGCGGCGACTCGCTCAATCTGCTGGCCGCGATCATGCGCCTGAAGTATCCGCGCGACTGGATCGACGCGATGGGCGAGGAGTCGCTCGGGCAGGCCAAGATGCCCGAGACGCCGCACTACGAGTACGGCAACGGCACCGCCCTCAACTTCTGGCACCAGAAACAGCTTGCGCGCAAGCTGGGCTACGGCGACCTGCCGGTGGAACCCTGCTCCGAGTGGAAGGGGCGCATGAGCACGGATCTCGACGACCACACCAAGGCGGCGTGGGACATGCGCGATCTTTTGGTTGCCTACGCCTTCGGCTGCAGCCAGATCCGCACGCCCGACATCACGGATCAGGGGAGCATGTTCTACAACAACGAGTACGGCTCGCAGGGTGCCGTGCGGCGCTATCCACTGCTATATCCCAAACGCACCTATGTCGCCACGGCCACGCTGACCCGCGTGCTCGACCGCGTGACGCAGCGGCGATTGGTGCCGACGGACTCCGCCGTCACGTACGTGCTCGAGTGCGCCCGCGCCTGCGGCGACTATGTCTATGCCTGCTGGCTGCCGCGCGGCAATGCGGACCTGGCCTTCGACTTCGGGCAGGAGACCCCCGCGCGGCTGGTCGGCATGCTCGGCCAAGAGACGCGGCTGCCGACCCGCGACGGCACGGTCGTCGTGCCGGTCTCCGCCGCGCCCAGCTACCTGGTCAGCCCCGTGGCGGTGCGCCGCGTCTCCCGCGCCGCCAGCCGGCTGCCCGCGCCGCCGGTCGACTGGCTCGTATCCTATCCCATCGAGTCGACAGAGGCGTGGGCGATCCAGCCCCCCGATCCCGCGCGGCGCACCCCGCGCTCCCCGGCCAATTTCGACGGCATCCGCGATGGCCGTTTTTCGCTGAAGCCGCAGCAGGATCCCGGGCAGGGGACTTTTCTGGCGTGGGCGCTGGAGGACGCCACGGACGATCCTGCGGCCTGCGCGGGCAGCCTGTCGCTCGCGACGCCCCTGCCGGTTCCCGGGCGTCCCGACACGATCGGCGTGCTGGTGAAGGGCAACGGTTCGTGGGCGCGCCTGAACTTCCGCTTCATCGATGCCGAGGGTGAGGTCTGGGAGAGCCGGGGGGCCGACTGGCCCGCCAACCTGAGCGTCAACTTCGAGGGGTGGCACTGGGTCTGCTTCCCGATCGACCTGACGGCCGCGTGGCCGCACTTCATCTATCCGAACTGGATCAAAGGCTACTGGGGACGCGTCGCGGCGACTGCGGACGGCGCCGGCAACCGCGCGATCGATTTTCCCATCCGTCTCGCGGGCCTCTCCGTGATTCTGCCGCGACAGACGCTGAACCTGACGGAACGGGTGCCGATCCGCGAGTTGACGCTGGGGCTCAAGGCCTTTGCCGCGGGAAACAGCCGGTCGGCCAAAGATCCGGCATCGGCGGCCATGGCAACCGGAGTACAGAAGGAGACCACACGATGAAGCAGGGCAAGCCTACGCCAGCGGCCCGCGCCGGCGTCACGCTGTTTCACGATCCGCAGGTGCGCGCCGTCTGCGACGGCATCCCCGTCCGCGCCTATGGTTACACCTGGGTTCTGGAGGCGAGCCCGGACTTGACCGGGCCGGCGCCGGCCCAGGCCGGCCAGCACGACGCCGGCCGCAAGGTACCGCTGAAGCCGAGTTCGGAGATCTCCC
The DNA here is from genome assembly GCA_964649455.1 of uncultured Lentisphaerales bacterium. GTDB lineage: Bacteria > Verrucomicrobiota > Kiritimatiellia > RFP12 > JAAYLN01 > JAAYLN01. Next base: position 97 of record CAZYRQ010000410.1, on the reverse strand, counting down.
GCAACCGCATCGGGGTCGGCGCGCCGCGCATGCCACGGACGCCCGCGGACGACGAGCAGCCGCTGGCGGCGATCCACCTGATCGACGGCGATCCGCA
>CAZYRQ010000409.1:0-2430 GCA_964649455.1 uncultured Lentisphaerales bacterium | reverse complement strand
CGACGAACGCGACGCCGTTGATCTTGACGGTCACGCCGCCGGCGTCGACCTCCGCAACCGTGAGGCCCAGCTTGTCGGCCATCGTGTCGGGGAGCAGCACCGGGTAGGGAGCCTGGGTCTGCCACGCCTGGGCCGCGGTGAACCAGCCGTTGGTCGTCAGCATCCGGATCTCGCGGCGCAGCGGCTCGGTCGCCCGGAACAGCAGCGCCGACTTGGCCACGGCGCGGCTCATCGTCGGCGGCGCCCCGTGGACGACCTCGAAGCTGGGGCCGATCATCTTCCCCTGCGATACGGAATAGTAGCCGACCTGGGCCTGGCGCTCGTTGACGGTGAACCGCTCGCCGTACCGGCTCTCCAGGGCGGAGATCTCGCCGGCGCTGATCGGCAGGAAGCGCTTCTCGCGGACGAGCAGCCCCTGGTAGGGGGCCTTCCCGAGCGCGCGATCCTTGTTGACCACGCTGCTCTGCACCGAGGTGAAGCAGATCATCACGAAGGTCATCAGCACGAGCGTCGCGCAGGTGAGGCCCGTGCGGACCTTGCGCTTGTGCATGTTGTTGAGCCCGAGCATGAAGGCGGTCATCATGATGCCCATCTTGTTGACCTCGGCGCCCTTGACCGCCCCCTGCATCCGCCGCAGGGCGTCGAGGTTCTCCTTGAACTTCGAGGAGAGCACCAGCGTGATGCCGGAGGAGATCAGGATGATCACGAAGCCCAGCAGGATCATGACCGACGAGCGGATCATCTGGAAGGCCGGGTGGAGCAGGCGCAGCAGCGCGAAGACGACCAGGAAGATGACGCCCTGCGCCGCGAGCTGCCGGCGGATGTCGGTGAAGCCGAAGACGAGCTTCTCGAAGAAGAAGATGAAGGGCACGAGCAGGCCCATGTACCAGAGGATGCCCCAGATGGCCTCGGAAATGGCGCCCCGGATGACCGGGTGGTTGAGGATCAGGTAGGCCATCGCCTGGCGAAAGTCGCGCAGCCGCGCCAGCATCGGCCGCTCCGGCGCGCCGCCCGCGTCGAGCATCTGCCCGCTGCGGTCGTGGAAGGCGGCGGTCATCTCGTCGACCATGCCGTACCGCGCCTGCAGCGCGACCCGCTTGTCGGCAAGGAAGCGCATCGAATGCGCCGCCTCGGCGGCGACCCCGCGGAGGACGGGGGTGTCCTGCGCGAGATAGCCGGGACCGTCGATCTCGTTTTCGGGATTGGGGACGAAGGCGGGATCGCGCGTGCCGAGGCAGAAGGCGCGGGTGACGGCGACCTGAGGATTGTCGGGCGAGCCGGCCTTGAGCGTGACGAAGAAGCGCTCGCGCGGGTTGACGAACTCCAGGAAGGCGTCGCCGAGCGTGAACTTCGCCGTGGCGGCGAACGGGGCGAGGCCTCGCGTTTTAATGAACTCCGCGTCCGTGAAGCTGCGCATCGACTGCGGGTTGATGCGGTTGAGGATGGCGACCGCGCTGGAGCGGTAGAGGATCAGGTTGACCGGCATGCCGTCGTAGGCCATCTCGCGCGACTTGTAGATGTTCTGCGCCGCCATGCCCGAGTCCTTGAAGTGGGAGATCAGGCCGTCGCCGCCGAAATAGGCGCCCTCCAGGGGCAGCGTGTTGCTCCAGCGCCCCAGCGGCATCGTGATCTGCGGCTTCTCGTAGCACCCGTAGGGATCGGTGAAGAAGACCGGCTTGCGCTGGTACTCGTTGGCCGCGGGATCCTGGGCCGTCAGCAGCGCCCCCGCCATGGGGTAGTTCGGCACGACGGCGTTGCCGACGCCCGAGGCGTAGACCGCCCCGCGCAGGGCGTAGCAGTTGTAGAAGCTGCGGATCAGGCGGGGAAAGCGCCCGTAGCCGTGCGCCGACGAGAGCACGGCCTCGCCGAGCACCTGCATCGAGGCCGCGATGCTCTCCAGGTTCGTGAAGGTGGCGAGGGGCACGGGCGACAGGTAGCCGGTATAGGCGTGCTGCGGGTTGACCACCGAGAAGGCCGGGTAGGAGAGCGCCGACCAGGGCTGCGCGTAGACCATCATGCCGGCGAGGTTCGCGGCGATCCGCCCGCCCTGCCTGACCCCTCCGAAGGTGATCGAGAGCCGATCCTGCAGCCCGAGCGCGAAGGCCGCGTCCTGCAGCAGACGGTGGAAGGCGACGGCGGCCTCCGTGTGCAGGATCTCCGCGCCGCCGCTGAAACTGATCGTCTCGCGTCCGCCCTCGGGCAGCTTCGCCGCGGGAATGAGCGCGGGCGAGATCACCAACAGCTCGTCGTAGTGTCCCAGCAGCGCGTTGACCGCCAGCTCCTGGCGCGTGCGGCGGAGGGAAGTCTCGTGGAAGGCGCGCAGCTCGCCGAACCGCTCCTGCAGCGCCTGGCGCAGGTCGAAGGCTTCACGGTCCCGGCGCTCCAGATAGCGGTTGAGCGGCAGCGCCGCCTGGTTGTTCAGGCGGTCGT
>CAZYRQ010000408.1:0-2432 GCA_964649455.1 uncultured Lentisphaerales bacterium | reverse complement strand
TCGAGACCGACTACGCCCATCCGGCGGACGAGGAGCAGGTCTGGAGCATCTGGAAGGGCAACGCCCGCGTGCGGCGCTGAGCCGGGCGCGCGTCAGGGCGTCTTGTTGCGCGCCTCGTTGACGCGCAGCTTGCGGCCCTGGATCTCCTTGTCGTGCAGCGCCTTGATGGCCGCCTCGGCCTCGGGACGGTTGGGCATCTCGACGAACCCGAACCCCTTCGACTTGCGGTTGAAGCGGTTGCTGATGATGCGCGCCGACTTGACCTTGCCGAAGCGCTCGAACTCGCGCCGGAGCTGGTCCTCGGCGGTCTCGTAGCTCAGGTTGCCCACGTAGATCTCGACGCAGTCGGGGCTGCCCGGCCTGCGCTTGGGACGCATCGAGCCGATGCTGCGCACGCGGCGCACCTGCGCGCCGGCGAGGTAGCCGACCAGCAGCCCGGCCAGGACGCCCAGCAGGACATCGATGCGGGTCAGACTCTCCCAGGACAACTCGAAATTCAACCATTCATACCAGGTGCTCAAGGTGTATCTCTCCATTGTGTCTGCGGGTGAACAGGTTGCGCAGGCGGGAAGGCCGGCACGCGCCTAGCGCGTCTCCAGGAAGCCTTCCAGCTTGCGCATGCGGGTGGGGTGACGGAGCTTGCGCAGAGCCTTGGCCTCGATCTGCCGGATGCGCTCGCGGGTCACGTTGAACTGCTTGCCGACCTCCTCGAGGGTGCGCGAGTAGCCGTCGGACAGGCCGAAGCGGAAATCGAGCACCTGCTTCTCGCGGTCGGTCAGCGTGGTGAGCACCTCCTGGAGCCGTTCCTTCAGCATGCTGTAGGCGGTCATCTCGGAGGGGTTTTCGGCGGACTTGTCTTCCAGGAAGTCGCCGAAATGGGCGTCGTCGCCGTCGCCGACGGGGCTTTGCAGGGAGATCGGGTGCTGCGCCATGCGGAAGACCGCGCGCACGCGGTCCACGGGCAGTTCCATCTCCTCGGCGGTCTCCTCGGCGGTCGGCTCCCGGCCCAGCTCCTGGACGAGCTTCTTCTGCACGCGGGTGAGCTTGTTGATCGTCTCGATCATGTGGACCGGGATGCGGATCGTGCGGGCCTGGTCGGCGATGGCGCGCGTCGCGGCCTGCCGGATCCACCAGGTGGCGTAGGTGCTGAACTTGTAGCCCCGGCGGTACTCGAACTTCTCGACGGCTTTCATGAGCCCGGTGTTGCCCTCCTGGATAAGATCCAGGAAGGAGAGCCCGCGGTTCATGTACTTCTTCACGATGCTGATGACGAGGCGCAGGTTGGCCTCGACCATCTCGGTGCGGGCCTTCTGGCCCGACCGCAGGGCGTCGCGGAGCTTCCGGAACTGCTCGGTGAACTCCTCGGGCAGCATGCAGAAATCTTGTTCGATGGCCGCCAGGCGCGCGCGGGCCTCGGCGATCATCCGGGTCTTCTTCTGGCTCTTGGGCGGCTTCGCGAAGCGCTTGCATTCGCCGATCAGCGACTGATGGGCGCGGTAGATGCGCTCATCCGCCTCGGCGCAGAGCGACTCGATCACCTTCTGCTTCAGGTTGAGGTCGTTGATGGCGTTGAGCAGGTCTGTGCGCGCCTTCTCCGTGGCGCGCTCCGCCCGAACCATCCGGCCCTTGTCGGCGCCGGCGGCCTGACGCTTGGAGAAGGCCTCCCGCATCTTTTCGTGGCTGGAGCGCAGGGCCTTGCGGAGCCGGGGCAGCCGTTCGATGTAGACGTCCCGGCTGTCGGCGAACTTGTCCGTCACCACCCGGTCGAAGCGCTCCGAGCCGGTCTCCAGCTTGTCCAGCAGGTTGAGGCAGAGCAGGGGGGTGAACCCGAAGTGGTTGAAGTACTCGCGGATCTGGTTCTCGGAGCACTCGATGCGCTTACAGATCTCGACCTCTTGCTCGCGGGTCAGCAGGGGCACCTGGCCCATCTGGTGCAGGTACATGCGGATGGGATCGTCGAAGAAGTCGAGCTTGGCGTTGCGCGACCGCGGGCCGTTGCGCTCCACCTCCTGGCGGTAGCTGTCGACCTCGGAGGTCTCGATGATGTCGATGTCCATGCCGCGCAGGATGGCGTGGTACGCCTCGATCTCGGTGTCCTTGATGACCGACTCGGGCAGCCCGCGGTTGATGTCGTCGATGGTCAGGTAGCCCTGGGCGTGTCCCTTCTTGATGAGCCCCTTGATCCGCTCGTTGCGCTCCTCGCGCTGGGCCTTGGCGGCGGCCTGGTCGGCGGTGATGGCCAGGTCGTCGAGCTCCAGCGCCGCGAGGTCGTCGAACCCCATGGCGTCGGTCGGGTGGCGCGACTCTTCGGTCTCGTCGAACTCCTGCAGCCCGTCGTCGAGGCCCTCGTCGGCCGCGTGCGGCACGTCGATGTAATCGGCGTCGAGCGCCTCGACCTCGTCGGCCGTGATGTCGTCGAGGACGACCACGTC
>CAZYRQ010000407.1:0-2433 GCA_964649455.1 uncultured Lentisphaerales bacterium | reverse complement strand
TCGTCGTGGGGATTGATGTGGATCATGACATCGCCCACGTCGGGATCGGCCTCGAAGATCCGGCGCTTGACGGTCGTGGCGATCTCGTGCGACCGCGCGACCGTCATGTCCGGATCCATCTCGAGCTTGAGATCCACGATGATGTACTGGCCCGAGCGGCGGCCGCGGATCTCGTGGACGTGCTCCACACCCTCGACGGCCGCGGCGAGGGCGCTGATTGCGTCGAGGCGCGTCTCCGGCAGCGAGGCATCGATCAGATCGCGCGCCGCCCCACGCACGGTCTCGATCCCCACGTACGCGATCAGCAGGCCGGTGAGACCGGCGAAGAGCGGATCCATCGTCCGCCACCCCAGGAAGGCGCAGCCGCAGCCCAGCAGCGTGCCGACGGAGGTGAGGGCGTCCTTGCGGTGATCCTGCGCCAGGGCGCCCAGCACCGGACTGCCGATCCGCCGCGCGCGCCGGAAGGTGATCCGGGCCAGCGCCTCCTTGAGGACGATGGTCGCGGCCGCCACCGCCAGGGTGAAGAGGCGCGGGCGCGGGATCGCGCCGGAGGCGATCGTGAGGACGGCGCTGTAGAGGATCGCCGCGCCGGTGGCGACGATCGCCAGCCCGACGAGAAAGGCCGCCAGGCTCTCCGCGCGTCCGTGGCCGTAGGGGTGCTGGCGGTCGAACGGCTGGCGGCTGAAGCGCAGCGTGGCCAGCGCGGCGGCCGAGATCGCCAGGTCGCAGGCGCTCTCCACGCCGTCGGCAAAGAGCGCCCCGGAGTGGCCGAGGCGGCCCGCGGCCAGCTTGGCCACCATCAGGAGGGCGTTCACCGCGAGGCCGATCCGGACCATCGTCTCGGCCTGGTGGAAACGCTCCTGGCGAATGGATGCTTCCGGCATAGTCAGTTGTTCAGGCTGTGGATCGGCGCGGGGATGTGGCCGCCGCGCCGTACAAAGGTCTCGCCGCCCGCGGCGCACGCCGGCGCGGTCACGGTACCGGCCCCGAAGAGGCCGCCGAAATCGACGCGCTCGCCAAGCGCGGCGCCGGGCACGGGAATCACGCGCACGCCGGTCGTCTTGCGGTTGGCCATGCCGATCGCGGCCTCGTCCATGATGAGCCCGGCGATCGTCTCGGGCGTCGTGTCGCCGGGCAGCAGGATCATGTCGAGCCCGACCGAGCAGACCGCGGTCATCGCCTCGAGTTTCTCGAGGGTGAGCGTCCCCCGGGTCACGGCGTCCGACAGGACGTGGTCCTCCATGACGGGAATGAAGGCCCCGGAGAGGCCGCCGACCGCGCTGGAGGCGAAGGCGCCGCCCTTCTTGACGGCGTCGTTGAGCAGCATGACCGCCGCAGTCGTGCCCGGCGCCCCGATCCGCTCCACGCCCATGGCCTGGTAGATCTCGCCCACGCTGTCGCCGACGCGCGGCGTGGGGGCCAGCGAGAGGTCGACGACCCCGAAGGGCACGCCGAGCCGGGAGGCCACCTCGCGCCCGATCAGCTCGCCGGTGCGGGTCACGCGGAAGGCGGTGTGCTTGATCTCCTCGGCGAGTTCGTCGAGCGTGGCGCCGGGGCGCTGGCGCAGCAGGCGCTCGACCGCGCGTTTGACAACGCCCGGCCCGCTCACGCCGACGTTGACGACGGTGTCCGGCTCGCCCGCGCCCAGCAGCGCGCCGGCCATGAAGGGATTGTCCTCGGGCATGTTGGCGAAGACGACCAGTTTGGCGGCGGCGAAGCCCCGCTGGGCGGTGTCGGCGGCGGCCGTCTCCACCAGCGTCTGCGCGACCATCCGGATGGCGTCGACATTCATGCCGGCGCGCGTCGTGGCGACGTTGACCGAGGCGCAGACGCGCTGCGTGCGCGTCAGCGCGCGCGGCAGCGCGTCGATCACCGCGCGCGCGCCGGGCGTCATGCCCTTGTGGACCAGGGCCGAGAAGCCGCCGAGCAGGTCGATGCCGACCGCCCGGGCGGCGCGGTCGAGGGCCTCGGCCAGCAGCACGGCGGCCGCGGCGTCGTGGTCCTCGATCAGCACGCTGGCGGGCGAGATGGCGATGCGCTTGTTGACGATCGGCACGCCGTAGCGGTCGGCGCACTGGTTGCAGAGCCCGACCAGTTCCCTCGCGCAGGCGACGATGCGCGTGTAGACGGCCTCCGCCTGCTCGGCCGGGTCGCGGCGCGCGCAGCGGTTCAGGTTGATGCCGAGGGTCACGGTGCGCACGTCCAGGTGCTCCTCCTGGACCATGCGCAGCGTGCCGAGAATGTCCTGTTGCTTGAGCATGGAGGCGATCCTTGCGGCGGGCCGGTCCGTCACGCCGGTGTCAGCAGGGCGGAGATGGGCCCGATCTCGTTGGTGGCCCGGAAGATGTTCTCGTGGGCCAGCGTGGCCGTCAGCCCGTGCAGGGCCATCTGGTCGCGGAAGGCCTGCTGGATCAGGCGCGGGTCGGCATCGAC
>CAZYRQ010000406.1:0-2437 GCA_964649455.1 uncultured Lentisphaerales bacterium | reverse complement strand
GCGCCACCGCCAAGCAGATCGACGCCACCTCCGCCACGGTCGAGGCGGGCGCGGCGCCGGTGGTCAAGCCCCCCCGCATGGAGGGCGCGGCGCTCGCTTCTTCGGTGGCGGCCATCGGCATTGCCGTCGGTCTCGTCGGCTCCGCCGTAGGCGGCCTGGTCAGCGCGGTCAGCGGCATGCCGCCATGGCGGGCGCTGCTCGGGGTGCTGGCGATCTTCCTGGCAGTCTCGGGTCCCTCGGTCGTGCTGGCCTGGTTCAAGCTGCGCGCGCGCGACCTCGCCCCGGTGCTCAACGCCTGCGGCTGGGCGGTCAACAGCCGCATCCGCATCACCTTCCGACTAGGGAGCGCCTTCACACGGGCGGCCTCTCCGCCGCCGGGCTCGGAACTGGAGCTGGGCGACGCCTACGCCGAGAGCCACCGCGGCCGCCACTGGATCCTGATCCTGCTGGGCGTGGCCCTCGTGCTCTACCTCTATTGGCGCCTCGATTGGCTGAACCGCTGGCTGCCCGCCGCCTGGGAGCACCAGGCGCGCGTGGCGGCGGCATCCGTGAAATGAACCCCCACCCTCAGGAGAAGATCCCATGGCATTGACCTGCGTGCTGACGGCCGCAACCGTCCGTCACTATCCCCGTCAACCCCTGCCGTCCATCCCGCTGCGGAAACTCGAGGCCGCGCGCAACGAGCGCTTCAGCTTCCAAGTGGCGCTGCGCGCCGACGCCCAGATGAACGTCTCGGTCGCGGCCACCGGCCCCGAGGGCTGGCAGGTGCGCGTGCGACGCGTGGGCTACGTGCCGATGGCCCACCACAACACCCCGGTCATGGCCGATCCGCGCGACATGGAGGGACTCGGCCAGATTCCCGGCTTCGTCCCCGATCCGCTGTTCGAGGAGCAGGCGCTGCTGCTGCCCCAGGGCGAGCTGCACGCCTTCTGGATCAGCGTGGTTCCCGGCGCGCAGGCCAGCGCCGGCGACTACACCTTGGAAGTGACGGTGACGCCCGACGAGGGCAAGGGACAGCCGGTGACGCGACGTCTGCGCGTCAAGCTGCATGACGTGGTCATCGCCCCGCGGAGCGGCTTCAGCGTCACGCACTGGTTCTACAACGACCAGCTCATCGACTGGTACCGGACTGACGGCTTTGACGCGCGCTACTGGGAGATCGTGCCGCGCTACGTGCGCGACGTCGTCGAGCACGGCCAGAACGTGCTCTACGTGCCGGTCTTCACCCCGCCGCTCGACGGGGTCAAGCGTCCCAGCCAGCTCCTGCGCGTCACGCGCGCCGGCAAGGACCGCTACCGCTTCGACTGGCGCGACGTGCGCCGCTACATCCGCATGGCCCGCGAACAGGGCATCACGCATTTCGAGTGGTGCCATCCCTTCACGCAGTGGGGCGTGCGCCACGCGATCCGCATCTACGAGGGGCAGGGCGCCGGCGAGCGGCTGCTCTGGCCGGCCGACACCGGGGCGACCTCGCCGACCTACCGGCGCTTCCTCGAACAGTACCTCCCGGCGCTCAAGCGCTTCCTCGACGCCGAGGGCATCCGGGAACACTCCCTTTTCCACGTGTCCGACGAGCCCCACGGGCCGGAGGCCCTGGCCAACTACAAGGCCGCGCGCGCCCTGCTGCGCGAGCTGGCGCCCTGGATGACCTGCATGGACGCCCTCTCGCAGATCGAGTTCGCCCGCGAGCCGGGCCTGGTCGACATGCCCGTGCCGAGCATCTCGACCGCGCTGCAGTTCGTCGCGGAGGAGATTCCCTGCTGGTGCTACTACTGCTGCGGGCCGCGGGGCGCCTACCTGAACCACCTGCTCGACACGCCGCTGGCCACGGTCGCCATGCACGGTCTGCTCTTCTACCGCTGGCCGTTCCAGGGCTTCCTGCACTGGGGCTACAACTACTGGTGCGAGTCGCAGAAACGCAACCTGATCGACCCCTACGTCACCTCCGACGGCAAGCGCTGGCCCGGCTGGGCCTTTGGCGACACCTTCCTCGTCTACCCCGGCGCGGAGGGGCCGGTCGACTCGATCCGCTGGGAGCTCTTCGGCGAGAGCCTGCAGGACTACGCCCTGCTGCAGACGGCGGGCGTCGGACGCGACGATCCGCTGCTGGCCCCGCTGCGCGCCTTCAACGACTTCCCCAAGACGCCCGACTGGCGGTCGGCGCTGAAGGCGAAGCTCTACGCGCGGGCGGCGCGCCAGCAGCGGACGGCGCCGCGCCGGAAGGCCCGTGCGGCCCGCTAGCCCCACCCCGGTGAAGAAAGAGCCATGCCGGGAGCGACCTCCAGAACCGCCGGACGGGGATCTGCGCTGATCCTCGTCCTCTGGGTGCTGGGCATCCTCTCGATGCTGGTGGTCTCCTTCGCCTTCGATGCCCACCTCGAGGGCAAGGTGGTCTCGTTCGCGCGCAAGCGCCGCAAGGCGGAGGCGCTGGCGCTCT
>CAZYRQ010000405.1:0-2450 GCA_964649455.1 uncultured Lentisphaerales bacterium | reverse complement strand
ATGCGCGGTGACGAACACGGCCACCGTCCGGTTCGAGCGGATCAGCGCCTCGGAGTCGGTGCGGATGTAGCCGCTGAAAAACATCTCCTTGTTGAGATACTTGTAGCCATGGTTGACGGCGGCCATGCCGCTGCGCAGGATCAGCGGGCCGATGTCTTCGCTGGCGTCGATGCTCCCGGATGCCATCCAGATGCCTTCCGCGAACAAGGCGCGGGTCGAGCCGCCGACTTCGGAAGACAGCACGATGGGCGCGCTGTCTCCGAGACGGTCGTTCAGGCCGGCGACGAGCTCGTGGCTGTTCACATCGGCCCCGGCGGCGCTGGAGGTCGGGCGGACGTGGACGGCGGAGCTGTTGCGGATCGAGCCGCTGCCGATGATCGTAACGGAGCCCATGTTGACCAGCGTCGGGCCCGTGTACGGCTGTTCGACGTTGAGATTCAGCGTCCCCCGGCCCGTCTTGACGATGCCGCCGTTCGAGATCAGCCCGCGGGTCATCGTGACGTGCCCCCGGCCCGTCGCGCTGTCGATGCCCACCTGAAACGCGCGGTTGGCGCCGCCGAGGTCGAGGACGAGGCCGTTGCCGGCGGCGCCGACCGTCAGCGTCTTGTCGCTGACCGGCTGATATGTGAACGGCCCGTTGAGCTTGATCGTCCGGTCACCGCCGTTGCCTTGGAGCGCGAACGTGGAGCTGCCCGCGTGGCTGGCGTTGATCCCGCCGGAGCCCGTGGCATGGTCGCCCGTGAAGTGGAGCGTCGTGTTCCCCGTCAGGGTGACGCCGGAGAAGTCGTCGTCGATGACGCCCCCGGCCCAGTTGGCCGTGTTCGTGTAGTTGCGGACATCGGCATATGCCGTTCCATTCGTCGAGCCGATCCAGCCGGCCCGGGCCGTCCCCGACGCCAGCAGCAGCGCCAAAGCGAGCGTGGTGAGGTGCAGTGTCTTCATGTCGTTGTCTCCCCTCTTTGTGCCTGCTCGTGATCTTTTGCGGCCATCCCATTGCAAATGGCAGATACCCAGTCCAATCATTTTCATTTTCCAATATCATGCCGCGAAAAGCTTCCCGTTTTCAACGCGATAACCTCCCGGAAGTTAAGGCTGGGTGAAATGCTCCGCAAGATCGCCCCGAAGGTTTTTTCTCTTCTTGTGGGCAGTCCCATGCCCGCAGGCGAATCGACAAAGCGACACGCGATCTCGACCACGCAGTAGATGTGGACGGACGGCAGCCCGAGAACCAGCGTCCGCCCGCGCTGTTTGCAGGCCACCTTCCGCGCCGCCGATTTGTCGGGATCGTGCGCCATGACCGACGTCGCCTCCCATCCCGTCGGCAGCGTGAGCCGCACTTGGACTCCGGGCGCGCGCGCGACGACGGCGCGCCTGCCCGAGGGATAGACGTTGTAATTGACCGCGTGCAGTACCAGGCGAAGACAATCGCGGTGGATCATGGCGTTGAAACGAAGCCCCCGCGACAATCCCCGCGCCGCGATCACCGGCCGATGGCCGGGAACCTTCAAGACCGCGGACCACGGGGCTGCGGAGCCGAGGATGTCGGCCAGCGGCCTGCCGTTCACCGTGGTTTCCGGCTTGAAGACGCTCAGGGCGCCGCCGCGCGCGGCGAACTGCCGGATCGCGGCGATCTGCGAATCGGCCAACTCCAGCGCATGGCCGCAGACGACGAGGGACTTGAGGCCGGCGAGATCGTTGGCCGACAGGGAGCGGTCCATCACCGCGCGGATGAGCCGGTGCCGGCCCGCCAGAACCTCCGCCGGCGACGGTGCCTTGCCGGGCCGCCACATGTTGCCGGGGTTCTGCCCCCAGAACGCATAGAGCAGCCCGATGTCGGCATAGGGTTCGGCGCCGTCGTAGAGCGCGGCCGCGCGTTTGAAGAAGCCGCTGTTTTTCCGTAGCGGCTCGCCAAGGGCGGCCAGGGCCGCGCCGTTGCCGAAGGCGGCGCACTGCGCCATCCCGAGCTCCTGCATCGCCTCCTGTCCCGGCTTTCGGCAGGCGTAGTCCAGCAGGACCGCCCGCGCGGGCGAGTGGACGCTGAAGAGGAGCTGTCCGATGTGCGTCGCATGCGCCTGGGCCGCGGGAATGCCGCCGGGATTCCGAAGCCGCGCCAGGGGCAGCCGCGCGCCGGGCGGATACGTGCTCTCGAACATGAGCGCGTCGCACGAGGACGAGATGGCCATGAAGTCGGCGAAGGAGTTGACGTTGGGAAAGACTTCGAAGGCGGGATTCACCCCGCGGCCCGCGTCGCGCACCATGCGCTGCCAGCGCGCCACGGTGGCGATGCGGTAGCGGCGGATCAGCTCCTTCGGCGTGGCTGCCGAAAGCAGATCCGCGTGCTTCGGGTCGCCGACGTAGCCCAGCGTCCGCAGATCGGCGGACGGCAGCGCCGCGACGAACGCCCGGAAGTTCCGCCGGCAATGCGCGCAGAAGCAGTCGATCTCCCACGG
>CAZYRQ010000404.1:0-2455 GCA_964649455.1 uncultured Lentisphaerales bacterium | reverse complement strand
GCCGCGCGCCGTGACGCCGCGTCCGCCGGCCTCGAAGACCGTGCCCTGCACGATGCCCCGGAGACGGGCCGCCGGGCGGAGCGCTGCCGGGAGTGCGAGCGCGAGGGCCGCGCGGCCCTCTCCGTCGAGCCGCTGGCGGGGCGCGTGGAGCGCGGCGGGCGCGGTTCCGCGCTCTGGATCGCCGAAGGCGTAGCCGTCCCAGCCGCCGGGCGCCATCGGCAGCGCCTGCCAGAGGAGCTGCGCCTCGGCCGCGAGGCCGGCGGCGGGCTTGCCGAAGAGGTGCTCCGCCGCCAGCGTGCCGGCGAGCGTGTCGCCGCACCGCAGGGTGGCGGGCAGGTCGCGCAGGCTCACGCGGATTTGCGGCGGCACGAAGGCCTCCAGCATGACGGCATGGTGGCCGAGCCGGGCGCCCTGCTCGCCGGGCAGGGCGAGTTCGAGCGTGTAGGTGCCCGACGGCAGGTAGTCTGGGAAGGTCACCTCCGTCGTGGCGGCGCCGCGCGCATCGGCCATCAGCGGGAGGGTCGTGAAGCAGCGGCCGTCGGGCTTCAGGATCCGGAGCACGGCGGGGAAGGGGGCGGGCGCGCGGCCGTCGGCCTGCCGCAGCAGGGCCTGCACGAAGGCCTTCTCGCCGTGGCGGTAGAGGTCGCGCTCCGTGAAGAGGTAGGCCTCGCACGCCGCGGGGGCGAGAAAGCCGCGCGCGGCCGCCGCGGGCGATTCGACCTCCGTGGCGTCGGTCAGCGGCAGGAAGGTCATGTCGCCGTCCGCGGGATTCTGCGCCACGAGCAGGAACGGCTGGTCGCGCGCGGGATCGAAGCCCAGCCGCGCCAGGCCCGCCTGGTCCGTCACCGCCGTGTCGAGGAGCGCGTTGTTGCGTCCGTAGAGCGAGACCTCGCAGCCGGACGCGGCGCGGCCGGCGCGCAGGGCGGTGGTCCAGACCTGCAGGGCCTCCGGCTCCCGGCGCGCGGCGAGGCCGATGTCCGAGAGGCAGACGAGGCGCTGCCGGGTCGCGGCCTTCTCCGCCTCGAGCCGCAGCAGGAAGACGCCCTTCGCGCCTTCCGGCGGGAGGTGGTCGCGCAGACGCAGGGCGAGACGCTGCTCCCGGTCGCGGACGGCGGCCAGCCGGTTGGTGCGCAGGATCGCGGGGCCGGTCAGATCCCCGGCGGCGTCGCCCTCGCGTCCCTCGCCGTAGGCGTACCAGTTGGCATACTGCTCCGCCTCGCGCATGGCGAACTGCACGAGGTTCTGCGGCAAGACCGGGGCCAGCGAGCTGACGATCACGGGCGTGTTCACCGCCAGCACGGGGACGATCAGCGCGCCCTCGGGGGCCAGGTAGCGCCCGGGAACGGCGATCTCCGTGGCCGGCGCGCGCGGCCGGATGAACACCGCGCGGCGCACTTCATGTTCGAGGGCGTGCCCTTCCGCCGAGCGCAGCCGCGGGGCGACGACGACCGTGTAGGTCTGGCCGACGGCAAACTCGCCGCGCAGGGTGAGGCCGCCCCGCCACCAATGCTGGCGCGGGACGACGGTGAAGGCCGCGGGCGGCTCGCAGGCGATGCAGCCGGCGGCCAGCCGCAGGTCGACATCCTGCGTGAACTCGAGATAGATTTCGGGCTGGCCGAAGCTCGGCGTGACGGAACCGGCCTCGGAGAAGCGGAAGACCGGGGTCACCGGCAGCAGCGTGTCGGTCCGCGCCGCCGTCGGCGTGAAGCGCGTGTCGGTGGACCGGACGCCCGGCTCGAGGACCGCGCGGAGGCGGTCGCCGGGCACGGGCGCCAGCGTCTGGATCTGGCAGGCGTTGCCCTGCGGCGTGCCGACGAACTGCCACGGCACGGCGGTGTCGCCGTCGTGCAGCGTCAGCCGGGCGCCGAGCGTGGACCACTCCACGGCGGCCTGGAACTGGCAGGCGATCGTCAGGAGCCGGTTGGTCGAGAGGGTGGCCTGCGCCAGGCGATCGAGGACGAGCGGCACGGCGGCGGTCTCCGGGGCGGCGGCGGAAGCATCCGCGGCGTTCGCTGCTTCGGCCGCGCACTCCGGTTCCGGGGCGCGGAGCCGCGCGTGCCGCACCCAGACCCAGCCCGCGGCATTGAGCAGCAGGAACGCCAGGGCGAAGAGCGGCAGACTGAGTCGCCGGAGAGCGGGAAGGTTCATGGCGGATGTCCTTGGATGATGGTGCGGATTATACCGCGCTTCTCCCGTAGCAGTCGACAGTTCCGCGCCGATGGCGTAGAATCGCGGCCGTTCCTCCCGGTGGCGCCCGGTGGTGCCCGATCCGGCCGGATCCCTATGGAGAAGACTTGATGACAAGCCCCGTGCGCGGCATCCCCGTAAAACTTCCCTCCTGCGGAATCTTCATCGGCTCGGGCGTCTATCCCATGAGCCGCGACTACCTGCTCAGCGTGATGCACGGGCACCAGGCCTGGACGCCGCAGACCTCGCACCCCGTCGAGATGATCGA
>CAZYRQ010000403.1:0-2469 GCA_964649455.1 uncultured Lentisphaerales bacterium | reverse complement strand
CGGTCGACGGATGGTGCGGATCGAGCCCGTAGGCGTAGCGCTGGAAGTGCGTGATACCCGCGCCGCCGGCGTCCTGCGCGGCAAACGTCGCGACGCCGTACGCCCCGACGCTGAACTCGCGCGCAGCCCAGTCGGCGAACGTCTCGGTGCGCTCGATGATCACCACGCGGGCCACATTGGTCGCCAGCGTCAGGTAGGCGGCGTCGGGTGCGATCGAAAGGTCGACGGTCTCGGCGCCACCGGTCAGCAGGGCCGTCGCTTTGGGCACCACCTGAATGACGGCCGTGACCTGGTTGGCGGCCATAGAGATCCAGTCGGAGATCCATTCGTAATCCTGCCCGTTGGCCGCCGTCCCGCGGATGTTCAGGAACACATCAACCGGCGCCTGGGTAACCCCGCTGCGACGCACGATGAACCGGCCGTTCGCGGTCGGCGCCAGGCTGGCCAGCGACTTCGGCGCCTCGACGGTCAGCAGCATGCGCAGGTCGCCGATGGTCACCGAGGCCTGGCTGGAGGCGCCCAGGAGATAGTCCGCGCCGGCCGCCAGGCTGAGCAGGACGGTCTCCGCCGCCTCGGTCAGTCCGTCGTCGTAGGGCACGATGACCAGGTCGCGGCTGGCGCAGCCGGCCGGCAACAGCACCGCGGCGGGCGCCAGCACGAAGTCTCTACCGTTTTCAGCCGTTCCGCTCCAGTCGAGCGGAACGGTCAGATCCGCCGACAGGTCGCCTTCGCGCGTGACCGTGAACTGACCCGGCACCGGGCCATTCTCGGCGGCCTGCGGAACCGTGGCGGCGACCGACACGCGCGGCAGCAGACGCAAGCCATCCACCCGCAGGTGGCCCGCGGCGATGAGCGCATAGAGGTCGGCCTCGTCGGCGTCGAGTCCCGGCAGCGCCACGCACAAGTTCGTGAAGCCCGCGCCGTCACCGTCGAGGTCGGTGCGCAGTTCGTACCCGGCCGCGGCCGGGACCAGTTTCAGGTGGCGGTGAGCATACGAGCCCGGCGCCGCAGGAAACGCGGCGAAGTCGATCTCGTCGCCCTCGGCGGCGGCGAAGTCGGCGATTGTCACCCGGCCCGACGCGAAGTCGTGGAACACGAACGCATCAGCCCCGGGGCCGCCGGCGAGCGTGCCCGCGCCCGCGCCCGGCATGAGCACGTCGTCCTGTTGGCCGCCGGCCAGCGACCCGGTCTCCCCGGCGGCGCCGACCAGCAGCGCGCGGCGGTCATCGCCATAGGTCGCGCGATGCGCGGCCAGCGCGTCACCCGTCAGCCCGGCGCTCGGCACGGCCAGCGCGGCGTTGCGCGGAAGGGAGGCCGCATCCAGCACGACGTAGCCGGCGGCCGCGTGGTGATGGTTGAGGATCCGCTGCGCCTCGAGATCGCTCAGCGTGGCGGAGACGTAGTCGCCGGGCGCGAAGGGCGTCAGGCCGATCACCGCCTCGGTGGCCGGATGGGCCGCGTCGCCGTCGTGTACCGCGAACGCCAGCGCGCCCGGCGGTTTGCCCGAACCGTCGTGATCGAAGACCAGCCGGCCGCGCAGCACGTCGGCGTGGGTGAACTGCGCGCCGGGAACCAGCAACCGGTCGGGATGCGCCGGGTCGGGATTGGCCTGGCGCAGCGACAGCGTGCCGCCGGCCGGCAGGCCGGTCAGCGTGTAGACGATCTGCTCCGGAGGGCTGTCGATGTCGGTGGTGTCGGGCAGGATCGCCGTGGTGCCGGCGGGATAGACGATGAGTTCGGTGGTCAGGACGGCGGGCACGCGCGCGTCGCGGGCGGGGTCGAGGCCGCGCAGGTAGGCCGCCAGGGCGGTGATGCCGTCGCCGTTCGCGTCGAGCGCGGCGTCGGCGGCGTCCTGCTTGTCGAGGCCGTGCGCGTCCTCCCACCAGTCGGCGAGGCCGTCGCCGTCGGTGTCCGCCGCCTCGCGGTCGAGGCCGAGGTCGAGGCGGTGCGTGGCGGTGCGGAGGATCTGCTCGGCGGTGAAGGCGGACGGGGCGGGGCCGAGGAGCACCGCGCGCTGGCCGTCGACGGTGACGGAGGCGTGGACGTTGACCTCGGGCGTCGGCGGCATCGGCACGCCGCCGGGGACGGCCGGGAGTCCGAGGGCGATGGCGGCATGCGGCACCTCGAGCCGATAGGAGTAAAGGCCTTCGCCGAGGGCGAAGAGCTGGGTGCGCAACGTGACGGCGGTGCCATCGTAGCGCTGGATCGTCCAGACGAGTTCGCCTTCGGTGATCAGGAAGGGCTGGGCGGAGCCCGTGCCGAGCACCTTGCCGTAGAACACGGTGGGAGGTTCGCTGACGGACTGGGCCCGGACGAACGCCGCCGCGAGGGCGAGGCCGGCCGCGACGATCTGCAGGAGGTGTTGACGTGTCTTCATGGCGGTGGACTCCTTGCGCGATCAGTTACCGGAATGTCCGTAGGTCTGGAAGACCAGCTTGATGTCGGAGACCTGCTGGATGAAGCGGTCGA
>CAZYRQ010000402.1:0-2469 GCA_964649455.1 uncultured Lentisphaerales bacterium | reverse complement strand
AGGCCGAATGCAGCAGACCGCGGGCGAAGAGCCCGCGCACGAACGCGAGCGCCTCGAGCGCCTCGGTTCGCGTCTGCGTCGGGAAGCCGTAGATCAGGTAGGCATGCACCAGGATGCCCGCGCCGGCGAAGGCCTCGCAGCACGCCTCGACCTGGCGCAGCGTGATCCCCTTGTTCATCAACTGCAGCAGCCGGTCGGTCCCGCACTCGATCCCGCCCGTGACCGCGACACAGCCGGACGCGGCAAGGGTGCGCGCCAGCGCGGGCGTGAAGGCCTTCTCGAAACGGATGTTGCCCCACCACACCAGGTTGCCGCCGCGCGATTGCAGCGCGCCGGCCAGCGGGCGCAGCCACCCCGGCGCCAGCGCCTCGTCCGTGAAGTGAAAGGCCGTGCGACCCGTCTCGCGGCTCAGCGCCGCCAGACGGTCTGCCGCCGCCTCCGGATCGGGCGCGACATAGCGCGCGATGTAGTCGACCGACGTGTCGCAGAAGCGGCAGCGCCGCCAGTAGCACCCGTGCGAGAGGCGCACCTTGAGCCAGCAGCCGTCGCTCCAGAGGCGGTGCATCGGATTGACCGACTCGACCATCGGCAGGTAGCGGCCGAGGTCGAGGGACTTGAAATCGGGATGTTGCGCGGCGGCGGCGTCCACGGGTTCCTCCGCCGCGCCGACATGGAAAACCACCCGTCCCGCCTCGCGGCAGAAGGTGCGCAGCGGACGGAACGGCTCGCCGCGGCAGACGTGCGCCGCGAGTCGCCCCAGCGGCTCCTCGCCGTCGTCGAGGCAGAGGTAGTCCACCCAGTCGAAGACCGCGGGATCCGTCAGTTCGCGCAGTTCGGTGTTGACGTAGCCGCCCCCCAGCGCCAGTCGGACCGCGGGACACCGCTGCCGCAGGCGCCGGGCCGCGAGCAGCGCCCCCGGCAGACAGCCGGGAAACGGCACGGTCAGCGCCGCCAGCGCCGGGTCGTGCCGATCAGCCAGCTCGTCGACGAGCGCATCGAGCGCCTCGGTTACCAGCGTCGGCGGGGTGGCCAGCGCGCGGGCCAGCGGTGCAAAGGAGGGCCGGGAGACCGCCAGCCGCTCGCCGTACCGCGAGAAGCCGAAGCGGGGATCGAGGCCGTCGCGGATCATGTCGGCCAGGTCGTCGAGCATGAGACTGCACAGCCACTTGGCGCGGTCGGTCACCGCCAGCGGCCCCGCGGCGGTCTCGTCAAGTCCCTGTTCGTCGAGGGGCGAGAAGCGCGGGCCTTCGGGAAGGAAGGCGCGCGTGGCAATCCGGTAGGCGAGCTCGGGCGCCCGTCCCTGCAGGAAACGCACCACGTCGTCGATGACGCGGATATAGCCCGGGGCGTGCCGCAGGAAGTGGCGCACGGCGGGCGACCGGCGACCGGGACAGCAGGCGAGCTGCGCCTGCGCGAGCGCGAGGAAATCGGACGAGAAGAGGCGCAGCACGAGCGCCAGGCTGAGGTCGGCCTGCACCGGCTCGTACCCGCGGGCGCGCAGGCTCGCGGCCAGCACGGCGGTGGCCGGATAGGGCGCGTTGGCCTGGACCAGCGGGGGCGTCAGCAGCAGGATGGTTCCGGAACGCATCGGCACCCCTGCCGGCTAGAACAGTTCGACGCGCAGCGCGGCATTGGTGCGGATGTCGTCCTCCAGCATCCTCCCCAGGCACTGGTAGACGGGGCCGGGACGCCCCGTGCCGATCGGCCGCCCCTCGTACTCCCGCACCGCGACCAGGTTGAGGGTCGTGCCGACGATCAGCATCTCCGCCGCCTCGCGCACATCCGTCTCGGTCAGGTCGCGGTGGCCGACGGCGCTCAGGGTGCCGTCGGCGATCCGCCCGCGGGCCAGCTCGATCAGGCGCAGCATCGTGGTGCCCGCCAGGATGTTCTCCAGACGCGGAAAGAAGAGTTCCCCGCAGCGGGTGACGATGCCAGCATTCTCCGTCGGCCCCTCGGTCAGGTGGCCGGCGGGATCGAAACCGACGACGAAGTCGACGCCCCAGTCGACCGATTCGCGTTTCATGAGGACGTTCGGCAGATAGTTGCAGTTCTTGATCGCGGCGAGTTCGGAAGGCTTGCAGGGGATTTTGCTGCGTCGCACGACGGCGCCTCCGGGGTGCTTCTCCATGAAGGGCGCGCCCAGGGCGTAGACGACGATGTAGAGCGCAGGGCGGGGTGCGTCGTAGGGCGAGACACCGAAGCTGCCCGGCCCGCGAGCCAGGATGACGCGCACGGAGCAGTCGCGTCGTCCGGCGGCGCGGATGGTCTCGTGGGTCAGGCGCAGGATCTCGTTGCGGCCGCCTGGCCAGGCGATGCCGATCGCGGCCGCCGAGCGCATCAACCGGTCCAGATGCGCCTCGAAGTTGTAGAGGCCGCCGTCCACGCACTTGCCGGTGTCGAAGACGCCGTCGCCGCGGTGGACGAGGTGGTCGTCCAGCGGCAGGAGCATCAGCGCGGGGTCGGTCACCA
>CAZYRQ010000401.1:0-2475 GCA_964649455.1 uncultured Lentisphaerales bacterium | reverse complement strand
CTACGAGGTCACCGGGCACTACCTCCCGAACCCGTATGTCATCGAGGTCGATGCGGCCGTCGTGCAGCGCCCGGCGCAGCGACGACGATGAAGACGGGCCTTTCAGCGTGGGCGCCATGCCGATGGGCGCGACGCCCGCGACCGCGTACGGGCCCTACGGCACGACAACCACCGGGCTTGTGCAGGAAGAGGATGAGACGGTCACCGACGGGATCGTCCCCTATATCAATCTTCGGGATGTGACTCTCCGCGATGCGCTGAACGCATTGCTGCGCTCGCTCAACCTTACGTTTGACGTCCAGGAGAATTTCATCTGGATCAGCACGCCGGAGAAGATCCGGACCGAATCGTTCGAAGAGTTGGAAACACGGTATTACGAGTTGATTAATGCCGGCGCCGAGAACCTCGATATTGATCCTCCGCCGTACTATGGCGGCGGCGGCTACGGCGGCTACGGCGGCGGCGGCGGGTATGGGGGCGGCGGCTACGGCGGCGGCGGCGGTAGCCGGCGCGGCGGCGGTGGCTATGGCGGCGGCGGCCGGCGTGGTGGCGGCGGCGGCGCGGGTTCTTATCGCCGCCGCCGCGCCGGCTACCGCCGCGGCGGCGGTGGTTATGGCGGCGGCGGTCGGCGCGGCGGCGGCGGTTATGGTGGTGGCGGCCGGCGCGGTGGCGGCGGCGGTTACGGCGGCGGCCGCGGTGGCGGCGGTTACGGCGGCGGCCGCGGTGGCGGCGGTTACGGCGGCGGCGGCTACGGCGGTGGTGGCGGCTACGGCGGCGGCGGGTACTATGCCGCTTCGGAAGCGGTCATTATCATCGGCTTCACCGGCGTGGGCAGCAGCCCGTCCGGCACAACGACCGGCCAGACCGGCG
Source organism: uncultured Lentisphaerales bacterium (assembly GCA_964649455.1). Classification (GTDB taxonomy): domain Bacteria; phylum Verrucomicrobiota; class Kiritimatiellia; order RFP12; family JAAYLN01; genus JAAYLN01. Next base: position 1,605 of record CAZYRQ010000401.1, on the reverse strand, counting down.
TGGGCACGGGCGGAACGGCTCGCGGCCAGGCGGGCCGCCGTGGCGGCCACCGCGGGCGTCGAAGGCGCGGAAGGCGGCATCACGGCGGAAGGCGGCGTCGAGGTCCTGAACTACGCGCCGAACATCATCGTGATGTTGCAGCGGATGGTGTCGCCCGTGATCGAGCCCGAGACGGAAGAAGTGCTTTCGTACATGATCTACAACCCGACCACGAACCAGCTGGTGGCGCGCAATACGCCCACCAACCTGGATTTGCTGGAGGAACAGCTCGAACAGATCGACCTGGTGCCCAAACAGGTCACCATCGAGGCCAAATTCGTGACGGTCAGCGTCTCTGACCTGGACAAGGTCGGATTCGAATGGGACGTCAATCTTTCGGACGTGAACGGCCGCCCGCGTGCGGTGCAGAGTCTGCAGGAAACGACGTATCCCTACGACATCAACGGCGACGGCGTGACGGAGGACATCCCGTTCTACACGCGGCCGGACGGCACGAGCGTGATCAACAACACCATTACCCAGGGATTGCTGAATGCGCTGGCCAACCCCGGCCCTCCGGGCGCCTTCAGTTTCTCGGGCACCATCACGGACAACTCGGACGGCGACAGTCTTGGAGTCACGTTTGATTTCCTGAACAGCCTGACGGAAACGGAACTGCTCAGCGCGCCCAAGATCACGACGCTGAATCGGCGCCGCGCGGTGATTCGCGATTACACCTCGCGGACGTTCATCACCGACGCCGAGACCACGGTGGACGTGACGGAAGGCTCGTATCTGGGCGGCACCTCGAACATGGCTGTGACTACGGAGATCTTCCCGGAGACCTTCGAGTTCGGTATCACGCTCACCGTGACGCCGCAGGTGTGCGGGTCGGATCTGGTGCGCGTGTGGCTGTATCCGTTCGTCGACTCGTATGTGGGTCAGGATACGTACACGAGCCGAAGCGTTGTGGACGGGGAAGAGATAGAAACCGTGACCACGTACCCGCAGATTGCGACGCAGGAAATCTACACGAACGCGCTGGTGCATGACGGCGATACCATCGTGCTCGGCGGCATGATCACCGACCGGTCCACCAAGGGAGATGAACGGCTTCCGTACCTGGCCGATATCCCGGTGCTGGGTTTCTTCTTCCGTGGAAAGTCGCGTGAAATTGCCCAGAACAGCCTGTTGATATTCATCACGGTCGATATCGTTGACCCGACGGGGGCCCGGTATTTCGAACCGGCGAAGTAGGCATCGAAGCAGCGTTGATGGTTGGAATTCGGGCGGTCGATCTGGCGTTGGGCCAGCGGCCGCCCGTTCTGCATGAGGACCGATGCTACCGCAACTCGCGTACGACGTGCTGACGACGCTTGCCGCGGCGCCCGGGGCGGCCTATCTGGCGGTACGGCCGGAATACCGGCCGCTGCTGCGCCGTTTCGCTCCCCCGGTTCCGGCGCGGCTGGATGGCGCGCCCATCTGGGTGCAGGCGTGCAGCATGGGCGAGGTGAATGCGGCGCGGCCCATACTCGAGGCGATGGCGGCGCGCTGGCCGGGCATACCCATCCTCCTGACCACATCGACGCTGGCGGGCCGGCGGCAGGCCGAGAAGACGGCCGGGAC
>CAZYRQ010000400.1:0-2478 GCA_964649455.1 uncultured Lentisphaerales bacterium | reverse complement strand
CTTGTTCGTGTTGGTCGCATCGCCTGCCGACTTCGCTTCAATCAGGATCGGCATGCGGGAAGTGTAGCCGATCCCGGTGGCTGTGTCACGCGATGACGACGCCAGACGGGGCGGATATCCGCGTGTCGCCGCGCACCCGGAATTACGGGGCGCAATGAGGTCAAGGAGCGGACGACTCCGGCATCTCGGTAGTGATCGCGCCCGTCGGGCAACATGACGCGGCGTCGCGCAGCAGGCCGGCCGGCAGTTCCTGCCAGGTGTGTCCGGCCGGCGGGCCGATGCGGACGTCGTAGCCCCGGCCGTGGAAGGCGATGCCGAGCGGCGCCTGCAGCACCTGCGAGCGGCGGACGCAGATGCCGCAGGCGATGCACTTGGCGGGTTCAATGACAACGCCGTGTCCGGCGTGGATGCGTCCGGCCGGACGTTCGGCGTGGCGCCCGTGCGTGCTGGGCAGTTCCTCCGCCGCGCAGATCTCCCGCAGCCGGCAGTCGTCGGCCTTCGCGCAGGCGCACTGGAGGCAGCGCAGGGCCTCGCGCACGAGGATCCCGGGCGGCGCGGTGTCCGTCAGCGCCTGCCGGGCCGCGTCGCGGCAGAGGGGATTCGCCATCGCGGCCAGCGCTGCCGGCGGCAGCGCGCCCGCATGGGACCGGAAGGCGGGGGCCGGCGGGGTCTCGGCGGCGGCGCCCTCCCGCAGCCAGGCGTCGACCTTCTCCGCCGTCAGGCGTCCCTGCGCGTTGGCGATCACGGCCATGCGCACCGGGTGCGTGGCGGCGCCGGCGGCGAAGACCGGGAAGGGGCGTCCGTTGACCTGGCGCACCATCAGCGGCGCCAGATGGTTGTGCGTCAGCGGCAGGCCGAGGGCGCGGGCGCAGGCCGGCGCCTCCTCCTCGCCGCAGCAGATCACGAGCGCGTCGCAGGTCCGCGCGAGGGAGTCGAGCGTGTCGTGGCCCTCCTCCAGCGGGGTGTTGAAGGCGAAGGTCGCACCGAGGCGGCGCAACGTGTCGAGATCGCGTTCCAGGGCGGCCGCGGGGAAGCCGGGGACGCTCCACAGCGCGCCGCCGGCCCGCGGTGCCCGCTCGACGAGGTGGCAGGCATGGCCGCGCCGGAGCAGGAAGCCGGCGGTGGCGAGTCCGGCGGGGCCGGCCCCGACGAGGGTCACGCGCCGGCCGCCGGGCAAGGCGGGCGGCGGGGGCGCGTCCGCCGCGCCGTAGGCGGCCGCGAGTCCGGCCGCGGCCTGGATGGCGAGGGGCGCATCGAGGTCGCGCCGGTGGCAGCGCTTCTCGCAGGGGGCGGCACAGAAGGCCGCGAGCAGGTGGGGCAGGGCGAGCGCGTCGTCGACGATGCCGGCGGCGCGGCGGAAGTCGCCGGCGGCGAGGGCGCGCATCAGGCGCGGGATGTCGAGACGGGAGGGGCAGGCGAGCTGGCAGGGCGCCTCGCAGTCGGCCCGGTGGTCGCCCAGCAGCAGCGCGAGCGTCTGGCGGCGCGCCTCATGCACGCGCGGCGAGCCGGTCGCGATGCGCGCCACCTCGTCGGCGCGGGTGACGCAGGCGGGCAGGAGCCGCCCGGTGTCGAGATCCTCGACCACGCAAATTCCACAGCCGGCCTGGCGGTTCGGTTTCTCGGCCAGGTGGCAGAGGGTCGGGATTGCATGGCCCGCCTGGCGGGCGGCCTCGAGCAGGGTGGTGCCGGGCGGCACGTCGACAGGCTGGGCGTCGATCAGGAGTCGCGGCATCGTGGGCTTCCGCGGCGGCCGGCGGGCTCAGAGGCGCACGCCGACGCCCTGCTCCCGCAGGTAGCGCTTGAGATCCGGGATGGAGATGACGTTGAAGTGGAAGACCGAGGCGGCCAGCAGGACCGTCGCGCCGGCGTCCACCGCCTCCTTGAAATGCTGGAGCGTGCCGGCGCCGCCCGAGGCGACGACGGTGGCGCCGGTGGCCTCGCGAATGCCGCGGATGAGCGGCAGGTCGTAGCCCGTGCGCACGCCGTCGGTCGACTTGCTCGTCGGCAGGATCGTCGTGACGCCCATGCCGGCCACCCGGCGGGCCCACTCGATGGCGTCGGCTCCGGTGGCGGTACGTCCGCCGTCGATGAAAACTTCGTAGCCCGAGGGCAGGGCGTCGTTGCGCGCGGCATCGATGGCCACGGTGACGCGGTCGGCGCCGAAGGCCGCGATCATCTCGGCGATGACTTCGGGACGGCGGAAGGCCGCGCTGCTGGTGGAGATCTTGTCAGCGCCAGCGGCGAAGACGGCCTCGGCTGCAGCGGCGTCGCCGATGCCGCCGCCGACGGTGAAGGGGATCGTCGCAACCGCGGCCACGCGCCGGACGACGTCGAGCAGCGTCGCGCGACCCTCGACGGTCGCGGTGATGTCGAGCAGGGCGATCTCGTCGGCGCCGGCGCGGCAGTAGGCCTGGCAGCAGGCAACGGGGTCGCCGGCGTCCTGGATGTCGACGAAGCGGACGCCCTTGACGACGCGCC
>CAZYRQ010000399.1:0-2482 GCA_964649455.1 uncultured Lentisphaerales bacterium | reverse complement strand
TCGGCGCCGTAGGGCTGCCAGTAGGTGTCGTTGTTCACGTCGCCGCTGAGGATCGAGAGGCGGCTGGTGGGATCGGCCTGCGCGGCGTCGGTTTCCGTGCCGTCGAATCCGCCCCGCACCGTGACGTTCGGCAGCAGGGTGACTGGCGTGGTCAGGAGATGGCGACCCTGCCTGAGCCACACCTCGCCCCGGTAGCGCCCGGCATCGGCGTAGGCCGCGGCGAAGTCGCCGCGGGCGTTGGCCCAGCTCGACCCGGTGCCGTCGCTGCCTCCGGGCACCTCGGCCGGCGGGACGACGTGCAGGATGCGGAGACTGGAGGAGACCGCCTGGGCCGTGTAGGCGGCATTGGTCCAAGGCGTCGCAACCGGGAGGGCCGGCGACCAGCCCTCGACAAACCAGGCCGGGTCGGCGGTGAATGCGGGCGCCCCGGGGAAGGCCGTGCCGGCGGGCACGTTGGTCGCCAGGGTGGCGAGGCCGTTCGCGACGAATGTGCCATAGGTTCCCAGATCGAAGGTCAGCGTGACCTCCGGCGTGCCGAACCTGGCGGTCAGCAAAGTGTCCTCGCCGAGCGAGGCGATCGCCAGGGTCGCGGCGGACGAGTAGAGGGCGTTGGTCTCGTCGTACCAGCCGAGGAAGGAGGCGCCCGCCGCGGGCAGGGCGGTGACCGGCGTGATAGCGGCGTTGGTCGCGACGGCCTGGGCATGGCCCGGTGCGCTGAAGGTGCCGCCGGAGGGCGGGTCGGCGCGCAGCACCAGCGAGACGCCGGTCTCGGCGGCGGCCGCCAGCGGCTGCACGGCCCCGCGCGTGTAGGTTCCGAAGACGCGGTCGTTGCCGCAGGCGTCGGGAATCGGCCGCGGCGTCGAGCCGTCCAGGCCGCTGTTGGCGGCGGGCAGCAGCGGTGTCCAGGTCGAGGCGCCGCGCAGCCGGTAGCGGAAAAGCGGCGGGAACGCCGTGGGCTGGTTGGTGGCGACGTCGGCCGTTTCACGGATGCCGGGCATGCGTACCACCACCTGCCGCACGGGCACGGTGCCGGGCGGCAGCACGGCCAATGGAGCCAGGGCCGGGTCGTCGAACTCGATGCCCGCGGCGTCGAGCCAGTCCGGCAGGTAGCGGAGGTTCTTGACGCTGCAGTCCCGCACGATGAACTGCGCCGGGTTGGCTGCGTGGAAGGGCTCGCAGACCTCGCCCGCGCGGGTGAAGAGGCTGTTGAGCACCGTCAGCGGGCGCGTGTGGTAGTCGCCGAACTGGACGATTTCGTAGCGGCCCGTGGCGGCGGGGCCGGAGAAGGTGCAGTTGGCCACGCCCATCTGCGCGGAGTTGCCGTAGAACCCGGCCGTCGAGACCAGCGCGCGGGAGAGGAGGGGCGTGACCCCCGCGACGGGCGCCGCCTCGGCCTGGTTGCCGTCGAACGTGCAGTTCAGGACGGCGTAGCGGGCGTTGTTGTTTCCGTGGCCGACGATGCCCAGGGCGTACGTGCCCGACGCGGCCATGACCGCCGGCGCGGCGACCGTGTTGTTGGTGAAGGTGCAGCCCTCGACCAGGGAGTTGAATTCCACCTGGGTGTTGCCGAAGAGCGCATAGCTGCGCCCGGCGCGGGGCTTGACCTCGTAGCGGTTGTTGGCGAACAGGCAGTCGCGCATCACGCCGTTGCGGATGGCCACGACGGGGGATCCATGGGTGAAGGGCGACATCGACAGATTGTTGGTGAAGACGCAGGCGTTGAACGTCCCGCTGCCGCCCTCCGAGGCGACGATGTTGCCGGATCCGCCGTAGTTGGTCTCCCCCCACTCCGCATCGGCCCGTTCAAGGCAGCGTGTGAAGGTCGAGTGGTCGATGTCGATGTTGGCGCCCCCCCAGAAGAAAATCACATTGCCGCCGTTGTTGACCGACCGCGAGCAGCTGACGAAGGTGCAGTGGCTGGCGTAGGTGCGTCCGTAGGAGGCGAAGGCCGAGCCGCGCTGGCCGGTGCGGTTGAAGAGGAACCGGCAGCGGGTGATGTAGGTATCGACGGTGCTCGCCCGGTCGCAGAGGACGCCGAGTTGCGGATAGTTGCCGACGAAACGGCAGTCGGTGAAGGACGAGGACTTGGCGCCGCTGTTCAGCTCGATGCAGGCGCCCTCGACCCCCTGGAACCCCGTGAACCAGAGGCCGTCCATCACGATGCCCACGCCGGAGACGATGTTGAAGGCGCGCTGGGTGTTGGGGGCAACGATGCCGGGCCAGAAGCCGTCGTAGTCGCCGGTGAAGGGGCCGGGGAGGTTGACCATGCCGTTGGTCAGCACACGCTGGGGAATGGCGGTCTCGGTCAGCGTGTATCCGCCGAGCACCGGCTCGACATGGATCCAGGTGTCGTCGAGCGACTGGTCGCCGGTGAAGATGGTAGGGTGGGCGTCGGTATCGCGCGCTTCGGGGATCTCGTCCATCGAGAACCCCGGGAAGCCGCCATAGATCATGAGCCCGTCGACCGGCTCGATCGTGGCGG
>CAZYRQ010000398.1:0-2497 GCA_964649455.1 uncultured Lentisphaerales bacterium | reverse complement strand
GTTGCCTCCAGACTTCCAGTACGCGGCCGGCGACCTGCGCGACGGGCATGTCGCCACCGATCTCGATCCAGTGTACGGCAAACTGGTGGCGGAACCAAGTCATTTGGCGCTTGGCGAGCTGGCGCGTCCGGACGACGATGCGCGCCAGGGCCGCCGCCGCGGTCATGCGACCGTCGGCCAGAGCCAGTGCCTCGGCATAGCCGATCGCCTGCCCGGCCGTTGCCGAGAGCGCGCCGCGGGCGCGCAGGGCGACCGCCTCCTCCACAAGGCCGTCGGCGAGCATCCGCCGCGCCCGCCGCTCGATCCGCGCGTGAAGCTGGTCGCGCGGCAGGCACAAGGCCGGGACGGCCGGGGCGCCGCCCGCGCGCCAGGTGCCCGTGGGCGCGCGCGCCGCGGCCCCGTCTGCGGCCACCGCGCGCTCGGCCCGTTCCAGCGCGCGGATGCAGCGGCGCGGGTTATGGCGGTCGCCGGGCGCGAGCGCCGCAGCCTCGCCGAACGCGTCGAGCGCCTGCCAGAGTCCATCGAGGCCTTCGCGCGCATACCGATCCTGCCAGTAGACCCGCCGCGTGGGATCGGCCGCCACGCCGTCGAGTCCCGACAGGAGGGCGCGGAAGTAGAGACCCGTGCCGCCGGTGACGATGACCGGACGGGCGGGGTCGAGGGCCGCGAGGCCGCGACGCGCGTGCGCGAGCCAGTCGCCGGTGCTGAACGGCGCGCCCGGCGAGGCGCAGTCGAGGCCGAGGTAGGTTACCGCGCCCCGTTCTGCGGGGCTGGGTTTGGCGGTGCCGATGTCCATGCCGCGGTAGACAAGCATGGCGTCGGCCGACAGGACGGCGGCGCCGTGACGCTCGGCGATCCACTGGGCGACGGCGCTCTTGCCCGAGGCCGTGGGGCCGGCCAGGAGCCAGGCGGTTCCGGGCGGGGCGGCGAGTTCCGGAAGCGGCGGCCAGGCCCGCCCTGGTTGATCGCCGTGCGGTCGGGGCGGATCCCGACCCTCCCATGCCTGCAAACGGTCTGTGTCCTCCAAGGATATCATCGTCCTGCGGCGGTTCACCGGGACGGTTCGCCCTGCCGGCCCTGCCCAGCCGGTGCATTCCGGCCGGCACGGAACTGACCGAGCAGATAGAGACCAATGCCGATGCAGATGGCGCTGTCCGCGACATTGAAGGCGGGGAAGTGCCAGTGGCCGTGGTAGAAGTCGAGAAAGTCGACCACGTAGCCGAGGAAGACGCGGTCGATCAGGTTGCCGACGATGCCGCCGGCGAGCAGCCCGAGCGCCAGCCACCCACCGCGGAAACCGTAGAAGAGTTCGCGGCGCCGACGGAGCAGCAGCAGGAGCATGGCGAGAGAGAAGGCGATCAGCAGCACGCGCCACCCCGCCAGCAGGCCCCAGGCCGCGCCGGTGTTGCGGATGTGGTGCAGGTTGAATAAGCCGGGAATCACGATTTGCTGCTCGCCGCAGGCGAACACCGCCCGGATCCAAGCCTTGGTGAGCTGGTCCAGGAGTGTGATGCCGCAGATCAGGAGGGGCAGGCGCATGATCCCGCCGGTCACGGCACGAAGCGGCGCGGGGTGGCGCGAGCCGCGCCCGGCCCGTCGCGCCTGCGCTCCTGCGCCGACTGGCAGTCGATGCAGTTGCGGGCGAACGGGAGGGCCAGCAGGCGCTGCTTGCGGATCAACGACTCGCAGCTCTGGCAGATGCCGTAGGTGCCCTCGTCGATCTCGCGCAGGGCCTCGTCGATGGCGTAGATGCGCTGCTGCACGCCGCCGGCGCGCTCCAGCGAGAAGAGACGGTCGAAGGCGTCCGAGCCGTCCTCGCTGTGGTTGACATCGTCCTCGCGGCGCAGCGAGGAATCACGCAGGTAGGTTACCTTCCTGACAAGATCGTTGCGCAGCTTCGTCAGCAGGTTGCGGAACTCCCGCAGGTCGGCATCGTTGAAGTGGACTACCGGTTGGGGCTTGGCGGCGGTGTGTGCCTTGGCTTTGTTGTCCGGCGGCGTCTTCGAGCGCACGCTCCGCTCCTTGACCGGCGCCGGCTTGGCGGCCGGCTTGGCGGCCTTGGCGGGCACGGCCTTGGATGCGTGTTTGGCGGCCTTGGCGGGCACGGCCTTGGGTGCGTGTTTGGCGGCCTTGGCCTGGACGGCGGCCTTGGCGGACACAGGTTTCCTGGCGGCGGGCTTGCCCACCGTCGCACCGGGCGTTTTTGAGGCCTTGGCGGCAGCCATGGTTGCCGCCTTCACAGCCGCTTTGCGCATGGGCATAACCCGCTTTCTGGCGGCCGGTGTAGCCAACACTTTGCTCTTCTTGAGTGACATCCCGTCTCCCTGCACTTCATCGCGGTTTGGACGTTGCCCCAAGCACAACAGACCAAAGCCGAAGCATGAAGGCCGAATCATACAGAATTGTCAAAGGGAATGCAACCCCTTCGGTAATGGGTCAGTTTCCGGGGTGTGAGGATTAGCGCATGGCGTGTGGGCGAAAAGGTAAATCGGCTGGC